>NZ_JBQKUM010000025.1:0-60608 GCF_054968605.1 Pseudoalteromonas sp. G5_S1_14_S5
ACTAAATATGTTGTGCAGTAACGGAGCACAAGCATGCTAGAAATGAATTTTCAGGAAAGCTATACCTCTTCAGAAGAAGTGAATATACCGTCTAGCTCATTGGATGAAAATGCACTCTTACAGCGTCATCAAATCATGGTGAAGCGCGTGGTAAATCAACTGCGCGTCCACGCGACTTCACACTGCAGCATTGAAGATATGCAACAAATTGGTCTCATTGCTCTTATAGAAGCAGGACGTCGTTATCAAAATATCGATGACCCACACTTCCCAGCATTTGCAGTCTGCCGAGTCCGCGGTGCCATTTTGGATGAACTGCGACGGCTCGATTGGCGTTCTCGAAAAACGCGTCAACAAGCTCATGAGTTAAACGATGTGACTCGCGATCTCACTCGTTCGCTCGGCAGAGTACCGAGTGATACAGAGATAATCCAAGCACTCGGCACGGATGAACAAGACTATTATAACCGTCAAAATGCCGCACTAGCTGGAGAGATGCAAAGCCTTGATCAGCTCATGGAGACAGGTTGCACCAACCACTTGGGGGGACAATACGATGGCATGGAGCATGAGCATACCCGTCGAACTCTAGAAAGCGCACTCAGTAAGCTGCCTAAACGAGACCAACTGCTAATGACGCTATTCTATCAACACGAACTTAATTTACATGAAATTGCGCTTGTACTTAATTTGACACCACCTCGTATTTGTCAATTGCATAAACAAGCACTTAAACAACTCAACCAGTTAATGACATCCTAGGAGTCACAATATGCAAAAGTTTTTTGGAGCCATAATCGTTCTATTGTGTGTCTTTGGTGGATACATTTGGGCGGGCGGAAATCTCGGTGCTATTTGGCAGCCCGCTGAATTTTTAATCATTATTGGTGCTGCTGTGGGTTCGCTAATCATTGGCAACCCGCCCCATGTACTAAAAGAGATGCGCCAGCAACTACGAGCTACAATGTCCAACTCAAAAGAAGAATATGAGTACCACATGGAGCTAATGGCATTACTGCATAACTTGCTAGAAACCGCACGTAATCGTGGCTTTAAATTTTTAGACTCACATATTGAATCACCTGATCAAAGCTCGATCTTCCTCGCGTATCCAAAAGTTAATCAGGATCATCGTCTTGTTTCGTTCATTACCGACAATTTACGTTTAATGGCAATGGGACAAATGTCGCCTCATGAATTAGAGGGACTGTTAGAACAAGAAATCGAAGCCATTCAAACCGAGATGTTGCTGCCTTCACGCTCAATGCAGCGCACCGCAGAAGCACTTCCAGGATTCGGTATTCTTGCTGCAGTAAGTGGCATCATCATTACCATGCAAGCGATTGATGGCTCTATCGCTATGATTGGTTACCACGTTGCCGCCGCCCTCGTTGGGACATTCATTGGTATTTTCGGGTGTTACTGTTGTTTAGATCCACTCAGTAACGCCATGGCTCAGCGAGTAAAGCGAAACATGACGGCTTTTGAGTGTGTACGTGCCACTTTGGTTGCTTACATTGCGAAAAAACCAACATTACTCGCCATTGACGCTGGCCGTAAACACATTCAGCTTGATCTTAAACCGACATTCAACCAAATGGAGAAGTGGCTAGCTGAACAGGAGGGATAATGCAAAAACAAGAACACGTGGTATTCAAACGCGCTAAAGCTCACAGCCATGATGAACCTCATGGAGGCGCGTGGAAAGTTGCATTCGCTGATTTCATGATCGCTTTAATGGCGCTATTTCTTGTCCTTTGGGTCATGCAAGTAGTCGATAAAGAAGAGCGTAAAGCAATTGTGGCACACCTGCACAGTGCCAGCGTGTTCGATAATAGCTATGGCAATCCTTTCGATACATCACAAAGCCTCTCTCCAATCGACTTGGCACAGGAATCTTCTGTGCCAAGCAAACATAACTCAAATCACATTGTTAGCTCATTTTTTAAAGGAGATGGCGATGGCCCAGAAATGGATTCATTAATTCCGGGAAGCTGGGATACTCAAGAACAATTGGCTTTACTTGCAAAAGTGATCGATGAGGTGATTGGGCAAATTAGCGCTCAAGACAACGTCAATATCACCATTACACCACAAGGGCTTCGTGTTGTACTACAAGATGATTATAAGCAACATATGTTTAGCCGAGGAGGAGCAGAACTTACCCCTTTCTTTGAGGATCTACTGCTTGTTTTAGCACCCGTGTTTAGCCGTATCAGCAACTCAGTCATCATCAGCGGACATACCGACTCAACCCCTTTCAAAAAACGTCTAAGTAACCAATCTAATTGGGCACTTTCTGCGTCTCGAGCTGACGTCGCAAGACACACTTTAGTATCAGGCGGGATGCCTGAGCAACGTGTGATACAAGTTGCGGGAATGTCAGATCGGGCACTACTCAACCCAAATGAACCGGACTCGAGTGAGAATCGTCGAATCGAGCTGTTCATCTTGACTACACCAGCCGCACAAATGCTCGACACCTTATTTGGCCATCAGCAAAGCAGCGAGCTGCAACAAGCCAAACAAAAAGCCGCATTCAATCAGCCCGTGATTCGGCAGGAAGTCAGTCAATATTCTGTAAATCCCAACCCCAAAGCTCCAATCGCGAAAATTCAAGACCTGTAACCTCTATAGGTCACCGCGATTTAACTTCGATGTGACCTTGCTGTTCTGTCATTTTTGTAGTCGCAACCACCGCTTCATTGAGTTAGATATGTCTGTGTCCAAGTCCGATAAAAATAAAAGAGACGTCATCCAAAAAGCCTTTCTATGGTTAATCATCTTTGATTACCTGTTGCTGGCTATTTTTCTTACTCGGTTATCAAGCTTGAACCTAAGTAGTGGCACCATGATCAGCCTGCTACTGGTTATCTACAATATCTTATTAGTTTCACTTTGCTACCAACGTACGACGCATCATGATTCTTACATCACTTACCCCGTACTCTCCGCGACTTTGCTCGCGTTTGTTTGCTTTATCTATTTTTTCTTTTTGGTGTAATCAAGCATCAAATAAGGCTAGCGCTTACATCTATTACAAAAATATTAAGAGAGAGAAACACAATGATGACTCAGAGCCACGTAAAGAAGGTGCTTGAAGATAAGGCCGATATTTTCAAATAAATAGAAAGACCGACCTAAATACAGGTTATTTTAGAAGTGCTACAACCGTATGACGGCGCACATTAGCTTGTGCGTTGAGCGCTTGGAATGTCGAGCTAAACTGCTCAGAAGTTGCCATAAAGCCATCGAGTTTCGCATTCACATCAGCAGCGCTCAATGGATTAGCCTGGCTCTGTACAGCTTGTATTTGTGAATTCAATTCTCCGTGAAATGCTCTCGCCTCTTCTAAGCTAGTTTGTACTTGTCTCAAATGTTGATTCACTGTGGCGATGGTTTGTTTAATACCGTTGCGAGAGCCCAAATCAAAACTTAACTCACCAATACCATCTGGCTCTGATTTCAAGCGCAAAGTATTCGCTTGACCAGCAGGGAATCGATGCCCTTCTCCGGTCACTAATACTCTCTGTTGCATCTGTAGATAAGCCGAGTCACGCGCTTCAAATAAAATGGTCCCATCTTTCGAGAGTGACGCTCGCATCCCCATCGCAATCAAACTGCGATCAAGCATCTTAACTGTACGTTCTCCTTGGGATTGCCCATCAAACTGTATCATCACCGATTTCCCCTGTGGGAAATCTAAGCGAATTTGCTCAGCTTTCTCACTCAGACGATGGATATTCAGCCCAGGAATCGAAAAACGACGCACATCCGCTTTATCTAAATTAAGATGCAGTTCGTTATCAATTAACTTTTTTCCATCCAAGCGAGCTTTCTCAACCCATTCTTGAATAGACAACTTCGAGCGAGTCAGACCTTCTTGCAGCCCAGGGACATTCTGCATACCTTGACTCATGGCTTGGGTTAGATCTCTCTTAATTTGAGTGAGGTCTTTGCCAATCGCTTGCAGAGATTTAGAGGCAATTTGCACCGCAGTTGCTCGCTGCTGTCCTTGAACAAGTTGAAACCCAGTAATGGAATAGCCTGATGCTGTGTTTGTCTGAGCTTGCGAATGACGCGGGTTGACAATATGACTCGCATGGGTAGAACGAGTAGGCAGGATAGCGGGCTGCTCTTGCCCGCCTAAACGTATGTTATGAGCTCTTACATCGACGGTGCTCATTACCATATTAAACTTCCTTAGATACGATCAAATAAGTTAAGGTCATTGATCTTCACATAGCTCGCTTGCGTCGCTTGCAGCGCCACCATGTAATTACTCAAACGTACTGACGCTTCGCCATAATCCAGTGCTGATAAATCACTGGTCACTTTATCGACAAATAACTTATTTTCACTGTGTGCGCTGTCCATAAGATCGAGATTGTTATGACGCCCACCAATCTCAGTCATCGCACCAAGCACATTCGCCATCGTATTATCGATGGATGTCAAGCTTGCGTCGACGACCGATTGAAAGTTGGGGCTCGGATTCTCAAATTCAGCAATCAATGCATCGAGTTGATTTAATACATTATCACCGCTACTTAATTCTAAAATCTCTTTCGCCGTCATATTAGAGTCCATGGTCACCCCTCTCGCCACCGTCACGACTCGCTTATCACTATTACCATCGACTTGATATGTACCACTGTTATTGCCCACCGCTGGCACATCAGTTTGAGTACCAGAGAATAAGTAACTGCCCTCTTCATCTTGTGCATTGAATGAGGACTCTATCGAATCACGGTAGCTCTTTAATTCAATAACTAAACCACTGCGGTCATCGTCGGTTAACGTGCCGTTCGCCCCCCAAATCACTAAGTCACGTACACTTTTCAAACTTTCATTAATCGAGTCTAAGTGCGTTTCCTGTGAAGAAAGCGTCGTTTTCAAGTTGGCAATATTATTTTTGTACTGATTAATCGCGCTATTTTCACGCTCAAGGTTAAGCAATTTAATGGATGCCATTGGGTCATCTGATAGCTTGGTGAGCCGATTACCGGTAGCCATTTGTTGCATAACTTCACCTAAACCAGAATTATTCATCTGTAGGCTGTGAAGCATCATTTGACTGAATTGGCTGTCACTGATTCGCATATTAAGTTCCTTTAAAATAGCTGCAACACAGAGTCAAATAACTCATTGGCGGTACTAATCACTTTCATATTAGCGTTATGCGCATTAGCAAATGTCATCAGATTTGCCGCCTCTTCATCACTGTTAACCGCACTGACATTATCACGAGCTGCATGAGCTTGTTCATTCATCACCGCTTTGGCTTGATAGTCGGATTCCGCCTGACGCGCTTTAATCGCCGTTTCACCAACCATAGTCGTAAACGCATCATTCAAGCTCAGCATGCCATAGCCCGTTACGGAGACGGGTTTGTTACTCAGATTAATCAGTTCATTCAATATATCTGCATTACCTGGTGTACCGTCGCCTGAGAAGGCTAACTCTTGCGCACCGATATTGGTAATGGTCAAGCTGGCAGCAGGGTTGGCAGGGTCATAGCTGAACAAAGGTTGCCCCGGATTACCGTTAAGGTCTTTACCGGTTACCAGTACTGCGTTGTATTCATCCGCTAATGCTTTTGCCATATCGTCAAGTGCAACTTGATTTGGCTTTAAGACCTCTGTTTGATAATCATTAATCGCACCAAGCTTTCCCCCTACCGAATGATCAATAACAAAGCTTTGTGATGAAAAATCGACGGTCAAATCAGCAAGGTAAGGATCGCTTGGATTAGGTTTTGCCGTTAGCTGCCCGTATTCGCCCCCCATAACCAAAGGCTGACCGGAAGCCAATGTGACTTGTAGGCTACCGTCTGGCTGAGCCGTAGTTTTGACTTCAACAATCTGAGAAAGCTCACCCACCAACAGATCTCGCGAGTCCATCAACTGAGCTGGGTTGCCTCCAGTTCCTTGCATCTCAACAATCTGTTTATTAATTTGGGCAATATTCGACATCAAACTATTCGCCTGACTCAGCGCTGCATTACGCTGATCACTCATGTCTTTTTGTTGGTTATGGAGTGAATCGCTAAGCGTATTAAAACGACGCGCGAGCGCCTCTGATTCATTAATGATCTGTTGGCGGTAAGGAATGGACTCTGGTTTTACTGTTGCATCGTTAAGCGCTGCATTTAGGGAATCTAAGCCCGCCGACACACTGAAACCATCAGCTCCGAAAGTATTTTCAAGCTGGCTCATTGCCGTACTGAAGCTCGCTGAATAAGCAGCTAAACTATTGCTAGACCAAGTTTGTTTAACCAAATACTGATCGGTAACACGACGAATACTGGTCACTTCAACGCCCATACCGGGACTAACCTTACTGTACTTACTATCACCAACAGACGTCATCACCGCTTGTTGACGACTGTATCCTGCTGTGTTGATATTAGCGACATTTTGCGCGGTGACATCAAGCGCTACTCGGTTCGCATTCAGGCCTGAAAGGCCAATATTAACAAGATTCATTTACAGCTCCATTTTTCGGTTTAACGGCTGAGTAAACGCCGTTGTCATCCCAACCTCACCCAGTACTTGTTCAAATGAGGCGACCATATGCTGCACAGAATTAACTTCCTCAACGGATACCGAAGAGACATCGCTTTCAAGTTGTGAGATTCGTTCAGTCGCGATGATCTTTTCATCGTTAGCTGAAGAAATATTGCGTGATGAGTCAAAGACCACCTCTTGCATTGAGGGGCTAAGCTGTTTGACCAACATATTGGCAATACCAGAGCTCTGCTTTTTAGCCAACTCCATCGCCAGTTGTCCATCATACATGTCACGAAACACACCTTGTTGCTGGCTGGAAAATGGACTGTCTTTATCAGCCATAACATCGCTACTACTGCGCATTTGGCGCAGCACCATTTGTAAGAACATGGCTTCGAATTGACCCGCGACGGCCTCAAGTGCGCCCTCAGTTTCTGAGTTTTTCTTGATGCTCGCCAAAGCACTATTGTCATGATAGAGCAGCGTGTTTACTTGAGCTTGGTCATGGCTGGTATCTACTTTCATCCTAAACTCCTTAAATCACAACCAGCTCAGCATTTAACGCACCGGCTTCACTTAATGCTTGTAAAATCGACATCAAATCCGTCGGGGTCGCCCCTAAACTATTAACTGCATCTACGATGGTATTTAACTCCGTGCCCGGAGGCCAAATCACCATTTGGGCCAATTCTTCAGTGACATCGATTTGGCTTTGGTCCACCACTTTCGTTTCGCCTTCAGCAAACGCATTCGGTTGGCTTACTTGTTGCGACTCAGAGATCCGAACGGTCAGCCCTCCATGACTGACTGCAGCCTCACCCACCTGTACACTCTTACCAATAACGACAGTGCCAGTACGCGAATTAAACACGATTCGTGCTGGCTTACGCCCCTCTTCGACAAACATTTCTTCTAGCATTGACATCATGGTGACACGCTGCTGAGTATCCATTGGAGCACGCATCTCAACACGCGCTTTATTAATGGCCTTAGCCACATTACTGCCAAACGTGTTGTTTATTTCACGTGCAATATTTTTTGCTGTGGTAAAACTCGGTTTACGTAAATTTAGGGTAATATCATCTCGTTGGTTGAAATCCGTTTCGATTTCGCGCTCTAAGGTCGCCCCATTAGGAATACGCCCTGCCGTTGGAGTGTTAACTTCAACCTTAGATCCACTTCGACCTTCAGCCGACAAGCCTCCAACCACAACACTGCCCTGTGCAATGGCATATACCTCTCCATCAATTCCGCGAAGCGGCGTCAACAGTAAGGTACCACCACGTAAACTTTTCGCATCACCGATAGAAGAAACAACGACATCCAGTGTCTGCCCCTGTCCCGCCATCGGATTCACCGAAGCAGTGACACTTACAGAGGCAACGTTACGTAATTTAGGATTCATACTGTCATCAATCTGAACGCCGAATTGCCGTAACATATTAGTGACCGATTGTGCTGTAAATTTCACTTGGTTGCGATCGCCCTGACCCGCTAAGCCAACCACTAAACCATAGCCAACCAATTGGTTTTCTCGGATGCCCTGCACATCCACAAGATCCATAAGCGGAATTTCTACTTCAGCATAAGAAGCCGCTGGAAATAAGAGACCTAACGCCAGTAAAAAATGAGAAAAAAATGCGAATATGGGCTTCATTAGAATGGTATCCATGGGCTGTTGAAAAACTGTGTCAGCCACCCGGCTGCATTACTGTCAGCTAATGCACCTCGGCCAGCATAGGTAATGCGGGCATCAGCAATACGTTGTGAAGAGACTTGGTTACTACGGCTAATATCGTCAACCCGAACGATGCCCGTCAGCCGAATAAATTCATCGCCTTGATTTAACCTCAACCACTTTTCACCGCTAATTCGAAGGACGCCATTAGGTAAGACTTCATGCACCGTAACCGTAATTGCACCTTTCAACTTATTTCCCTGTGAACTTGATGCATTACCATCAAAGTTACGACTGCCATCAACACTCACCCCTAAATCATCAATGGTTTGAGAGCCAAAGGTTGGGGCTGCAAAGTTGATATTAGAACTCTTACCAAACTGCGTTCCCGCTTTTTTACTGGAGGACGTTTCTTCTGACAGATGCACCGTCAAGATGTCGCCAATACGGTACGCTCGGCGATCTTGAAACAACGTCATGGTATATTGGTGGCGATAAAGGCTGCCAGACTGAGCATCAGGTAAGGTGTAATCTAATACAGGTGGTGCGTATTCTGCTGTATTAGGCTCTGGAGGCGTAAATTCATCACGTCCAGCGCAACCGGCTAGTAACACCATGGCCACTACCCAACTTTTTAAAAGCCACTTCATTGCTTTTTCCTCAATCACTCATTTCCACTTACATCGATTGCGAAACAAATTTCAGCATATCGTCGGCTGCAGAAACGACTTTGGCATTCATCTCGTAAGCTCGTTGGGTCGTAATCATATCGACCATTTCCTCTACAACCTGTACATTAGAGCCCTCTAAAGCCCCCTGCTTGATACTACCTGCGCCATCTTCTCCGGCCACCAATTCATCAGCAGGACCACTCGCTTCCGTCTCACGAAACAAGTTACCACCAACAGCTTCTAAGCCGGCCGGGTTAATGAAATTGGCTAAAGTGATCTGACCAAGTTGCTGCGGTGTCGGATCGCCGGCCGATGTCGCAGTGACAGTGCCATCGGTACCGACAGAAAAAGACACAGCATTATCTGGAATCTGAATTTGCGGCTCCAATGGCAAACCTTGGCTATTCACCATCAGCCCCTCAGAGTTGATATGAAACTGACCATTACGTGTATACATGATCTGACCATCTGAGTTTTCGATTTGGAAAAAACCTTTTCCCATCACCGCTAAATCCAATTCTTGGGTCGTGTTTTGCGTACTCCCTTGAGTAAACACTTTTTGTGTACCAACCACACGAACACCGGAACCAAGCTGTACCCCAGTTGGCAACTCATTAACTTGATCAACCTGTGCGCCTGGCTGGCGTTGAATACTATAAAATAGGTCTTCAAATACCACACGGTCGCGCTTAAAGCCGACGGTATTAACGTTTGCTAGGTTGTTAGAAATCGCAGTCATCTTAGTTTCTTGAGCTGCCAATCCTGTTTTACTTACCCATAATGCTGAGTGCATTGCTTATCTCCTTTTAGGCATCAAATATCTATTTTGCCGCCATCAATTTATTCCCGGCTTGCGCCAATGTTTCTGCGGTCTTCATCATGCGCACTTGCATCTCAAAATTGCGCGTTAATGACATCACACTGAGAAGCTCATCAATTGCGGATACATTACTGCCTTCAATATGCTCAGGTGCTAGCTGTACAGTTTCATCCATAGGGAAAGGCACGCCGTCGACGCTATGGAGCAAGCTATCGCTCTCTTTCTGTAATTGGTTATCGTCAGGTTTGACCATTTTTAATGTGCCGACTTCAATTTGAGCTCCCCCACCGGGTGGAATCACCGACACACGACCACGCTCGCTGATTTCCACTTTTTGAAACTCTGGCACGATTAGAGGCCCATTATCGCCAACCACAGGAAAACCATTGATACTCATAGCACCAAAGGTATCCACTCGAATATTACCCGCTCGCGTATACGCTTCATTACCCGCTGGCGTTTCAACCGCTAAATATCCTTCGCCCATAATGGCCACATCAAGAGGACGTCCGGTTTGCATAATTTCACCAGAATCAAAACGTGTCGCCGCCGAGTTGGTTACCACCATAGTCCGACCATCAAAGCCAGCACCTTGTAGCTCGACACTGCGCACACGTTCCATATCAGCACGAAAGCCTGCTGTATCTGCATTTGATAAATTATTGGAGCGAACATGCTGTGCTTTCAGCACTCGACTCGCTCCTGACGTTGCGGTAAATAACAAGCTATCCATGCAAGACTCCCATTACACTGCGTTAAACAGAGCTTGAGTCAGCTCATCATTGGTAGAAATGGTTTTTGCATTCGCTTGGTAGTTGCGCTGAGCCGTCATCAGTGCGACTAATTCGCCGGTTAAATCAACGTTAGAACCCTCTAACGCGCCTGATGTCAAACCACCTAGTGTGCCCGTTCCGGGAACCCCGATAATCGGTGCACCAGAGCTAAAGCTCTGAGTCCAAGACGTCCCGCTCACCGTCGATAGCCCTTGTGTATTAGCAAAATCGGCAAGAACAACCTGGCCTTGTAGTTGTGATTGACCATTGGTGTACGTGGCATAAACCATCCCGTTATCTTCCACTCGAACACCCGCTAACTCACCCGATGTATAGCCGTTTGGATTGTTGGTGCTGACCCCAAAAGCAGCGCCAAACTGAGTGCTACCACTTAAACTAATATCAATACTCACAGGGTCGGCACCCGCAGCAGGAAACGCGATATTAAATGAGCCACTTGGAGACGCTAACGTACCATCCGTATTAAATTGCACGATTTCGGATGTCGCAGGCACAGTCGGAGCGCCATCAACCTCAACGTTCAATTGCCACTCATTATCTGAAGTTTTAGTGAAATATTGAGTTAAGGTATGAGGGTTACCAAGTGAGTCGTAGACCTTAGTCGTATAAGAGGAATTGAAGGACTTAGGGTTTGAAGATTCGAAAGGGTGAACCGTTTGGTCAATCGAGGTTGCAGTGGCATCAAAATTCGCGACAAAGTCTAAGTTGTCGGTAGCCTTAGCGGTCAAAGAAGAGGTTGAAATCTGAATATCTCCAGCAGACCCGGTCAACAAAGTGTTGTTATTATCAACACTATATCCTTGTAACTTGGCGCCATTATTGGCGATAACATAGTTATTTTTATCTGTACCAAACACGCCAGAGCGTGTGTAGAGCATTTGTCCCATCTGATCTTTAGTAACGAAGAAACCATTCCCATTGATCGCTAAATCCATCGCTCGCCCAGTACCAGTCACCGAACCATTTTTATCGAAGCTTTGAGAAATCGATGCCACTTCGACACCACCAGGTTGCATACCGTTGTAAACCGCTGAAAATTCAGTACGAGCGCCTTTAAAACCATATGTTGATGCATTAGCAATATTGTGACTGATGGTGTTCAATTCTGTATTGGTCGCATCCAAACCACTTAATGCAATATTAAAACTCATAGTGTCCTCTCATTTTCGACCGTTAATTTTTACTTCCATTTAATGCAAAAAAGGTTAAGCACCAAACTGACTAATTTGATAAAAAGGCACATTGCCAACGCCTTGAACATTGACTAACGCAGCCCCCCCAGAACTCGGTATTCGGACTTGTTCAACGGTGCCAGCGATTAATACATTTGGGCTATCTTGACCATCTTGAACTTCGACCTCGACACTATACTTACCAGGCTTTAAGCCAAGCTCCTCTGGACTAATAGAAAACTCAACGTCACCCGCCCCATGAGCACCGAGAGGTAACGTCGTTGACTGACCAAATTCATCTTTAATCACAAGATTGATTTGATTAGAGCCATGTTCTAACTCAAGCTTGCCACTCTGCACGCTATCGCCTAGCTCAAACTCATTCGACGAGACATACACGGTTTCACCTACTAAACCAGCCGTGGAAAGCACCTGCATGTTATCGAGCAAAACCATGCTGTTTTGCATCAACATCGACATATTTTCAGTACTCTGAACCTGCGAAAATTGAGCAAGCTGGCTGACATATTCAGTCCCATCTAGAGGGTTCAGTGGATCTTGATTTTGAATTTGAGCCACCATCAGCGTAATGAATTCATTTTCTAGCGAAGTCGCACGATTAGAATCTGCTGGATTCGTCGCAATCCCACCAGTATTCTCACTGGCAGTATTGGTCACAGGTACGTCTGAAGAAAGTGCGGTAAATTGTGCTATGCTCATTAACCGCCCTGCCCTAATCTCAGTAAACCTTGCTGCATACTTTTCACATTCGATAGCACCTCAACATTGGTCTCGAAACTGCGTGTTGCTGACATCATGTCGGCCATTTCAGATACAACATCAATATCAGGGTAATACACGTAGCCTTCATCACTTGCCAAAGGGTTATTCGGTTCAAAGCGCTTTTCTGCCTGACCGGCGTTTTGCACCACATCAACGATTCGCACTTCTGCATTCGGATAAACGCCATTATCCGTAGCGAGTTGTGTTTTGTGATAGACAGTGGCAAAAACAGGCTTCAGTGCTTTATAGGCATCATCAGGATTAGCAGAAACAGCATCTGCATTAGCAAGATTACTGGCCACCGTATTGAGACGAACGGTTTGCGCCGTCATCGCAGAACCAGTAATCGAATAGATATCAGTAAATGACATGGTTAACGTCCCTCGATCGCTTTCGCCAAGCCGCTAAATTTCATATTGAGAAACGTCAGGCTCGTCTGAAAGTCCATGTTGTTTTGTGTGAATTTCGCTTGTTCAACCCCCAACTCCACAGTGTTACCGTCTTTGCTGTTTTGGTAAGGAACCGAATATTGTGTCTCTACCGCTAACTTAGCTGCCGGTTTGTTCACATTGCCCGCAAACGTATGATTCATCACAGTGGTAAAACTCAGATCCTTTGCCAAATACCCTGGGGTATCAACATTCGCTAGGTTACTAGCAAGGACTTTGGTACGCTGAACGCGAAAATTAAGCGCCTCTGGATGTACACCTAACGCATTTTCAAATGTGATCGCCATGCATCACTCCTTAAATTCGTCCTAATGACACAAAGAGTAAAACAAGATGCATGCCAGAAATAAAAACATTAAATATCAATGACTTACAAAACAAAAGGGAAAGCTAACTTCCGCATATCGGAAGCGAGGCTAAGTAAGAGGAAAGCCCATACTTCCTCCGCTCTACTGCTGAGTGTGTTGGCGATAAGCACATGGTCGATGAGAAGCGTCGCCAATGAGACAAGCTTCTCATCGGAGGCATTAAAAACGATCGTGAGTGAGCACTTTGAACAAGAGATCGCTCGTTCTGCACGATCGAATAACTGGCCAGACTATCAAGCCGACTATCGCGTTTGGGTACCAGGTTCAGCGAATCACTTACCAGTTTGCAAATCGCCTTTAACGATCACCGCTCGAGATAACCGTTCACTGCCTATTGGTCATTTAAAAAGGGCTGTGAGCTGTCAAGACGCCCAAACACCATGGCGAATTAACGTCACCATAAAATCGGCCATCACACTGCCAATTGTGGTGGCGAACAGTACCATTAGTCGTAATGAAGCGATTTCTCCTTCTCAGTTAAGAATCGAGAAACAGACCATCACGCGACAACATGATTTCTATACTCAGATAAACCAAGTAACGGGATTAGAGGCCACGCGCCGCATTCGCACGGGACAAATCATTGCCCCTGCAACACTCACCTATTCCGCTCTGATTGAGAAAGGTAATCAAGTGGTTGTCATTGCTCAAAAGCAGGGGTTTAGTGCGACGATAAAAGGAGTCGCCTTAGAACAAGGCAGGAAAGGTCAGCAAATTGAAGTGAAAAATATCAGCTCGGGGAAAGTGATCAAAGCGATCGTCACAGGAATCAACCAAGTGCATACTCAGTTCTGATTTTTGGACTCAAGTTATCACTTCTGAATTTTTCTCCTCGTCAGAATAAGTAAATATCGAGTACAAAAAATATTTAATATTCTTGCAGACAAGTCGCCTATTAGATTTAGAACATGATGATTGAGGACAACAAGCATGAAAATCGACAAAGTCTCGGGCGGCCATGTCCCACAAACAACACTTCAGCAATCGAGTAAAAAGACCGCCGATAAAGTTACACGACATCAGGAAAGCGCCCCACTATTCGAAGCCAATACTGCCAGCATCGATCATGCGCAAGCCACCATGAAATCTCTACCCGATATAGACATGGAAAAAGTAAATCAAATACGTGATGCATTGGCAAAAGGTGAACTCAACCTAGATACCAAAGCGTTATCTAAAGCTGTCATGCAATTTCACACTGGTCACGAATAACACATTAGGAGTCATTCATGGCAACGGCATCACAGTACATTCAACAGTTTGTTCGTTCTATTTCAGAAGACATCCAACGCTATCAACAATTATTGGTGTTGATTCAACAACAAAAAGCGTTGTATTTGCAATTTGATGGTGAATTACTTAACGATAACATACAAAAACAAATGCCTATCCTGAATCAGATAGCCCACTCTACGCAGGAAAGAAGCCAATTAATGCGCTCCTTGGGGGTACTTAATGATCAAAGCGGTGTTAACCGGATATTCAATGCTTTACCAAGTAAGGTCAGCGTCCCAGCTAGAAAACAATGGGTACTCTTAGAGTCATTGGTACTCCAATGCCAACAGAGTAGCCAAAGTAATGGACAAAGTTCAGCCGCGTTCCAAGAATTACTGAACCAAATTCAACAGCCCGCGCAGCACACGTATGAAGAGTCATCCTTTTAATCTGCGTCTATCATGCCAACAGAAACGACAATTACAGAAATGGATGGCGCCAGGCTGGATATTGGCCTTCCTAATTTGCCTATCCCCGTTAGCGGCAGCCAAACCCGACGCTATGACTATTGAGAGAGAGTATCAAATACTCGCTCCATACCAATCACAAATCACCCAGCGACTCAATTCTGTCAGTACACTGATAGAACAAATTGTTAAACAACTCAAACAACAGTCGTTACCGATCGACCTAGCTCTCGTCCCTATGCTTGAGTCCTCATACAACCCCAAAGCAATATCACACGCGAATGCAGCGGGGCTGTGGCAGCTGATACCTGCAACCGCCACCCGATTTGGATTGAACGTCACCCAAGTTCAAGATCAGCGCTTTGATACGCAAGCCAGCACGCAAGCGGCCTTAGCGTATTTCACTTTTTTGTACACGAAATTTGAGCAAGATATGGCATTAACGCTTGCCGCCTATAACGCGGGGGAAGGACGAGTGGCTAAAGCGATAAAAGCTGCCGGGAGTAATGACTTCAATGCTTTAACACTGCCGAAAGAGACACAACAATATGTCAGCCGTTTTTATGCACTCCAGCAACTCGTGGATGTCCAGAGATTTCAAACCGAAACGTTCCAACCTTTGCAATTGTTCTCATCCTCTCCCCAAGTGGCTAAACAACCATTAATAAACCTAGATCGATTGCCGCCACTCATTACTCTAAATTAACTTCCGATAATAAAAAAGGCCGCCTAAGCGACCTTTTTCAGAGACTTGAAGTCAATTACTTCACACGACCAACGTATTCGCCAGTACGAGTATCGACTCTTACCACTTCACCGATAGCGATGAATAGAGGTACACGAACGACCGCGCCAGTGGCTAGAGTTGCAGGCTTACCACCCGTACCTTGCGTGTCGCCCTTTAGGCCAGGATCAGTATCAGTTACTTCGATCTCAACAAAGTTTGGTGGAGTTACTGTGATAGGGTTATCATTCCACAACGTTAGAGTACATACGTCGTTTTCAACTAGCCATTTAGCTGTGTCGCCAACTGCTTTTACTTCAGCAGCGATTTGCTCGAATGTCTCGTTGTTCATGAAGTGGTAGAATTCGCCATCGCTGTATAGGTAGCCTAGTTCAACGTCTACAACGTCAGCCAGTTCTACTGTGTCGCCTGACTTAAATGTTTTCTCTAACACTTTGCCTGACAGCAGTTTACGAAGTTTTACACGGTTAAACGCTTGGCCTTTACCCGGCTTAACGTATTCATTTTCGATAATTGAGCAAGGCTCGTTATCCATCATGAATTTTAAACCGCCTTTGAATTCATTGGTGCTTACTGACGCCATGATTTCCTCTTACACATCTTTGAGTTGATTTCAATGCCGCATATCATAACCCGAAAAGTCGAATCTGTTGAGCAAAACTGGCTCAAACAACTATCGAATGCGATCTCAGACCCGACAAAGCTCCTTCAAGCATTGGAAATAGACCCAACACCATGGCAAGCAGGCTTTGCCGCACGCAACCTATTTGCGTTGCGAGTACCGGTAAGCTTTGTCGAGCGAATGGAAAAAGGCAACCCGCATGACCCGCTATTACGTCAGGTTTTGCCATTAAGCGAAGAGTTCGAAGTTCATGAAGGCTACTCTGCCGATCCATTAGAGGAGCAAGACAACGCGATCCCGGGATTGTTGCATAAATACAAAAGTCGCGCCTTGATGATTGTGAAAGGTGGCTGTGCAGTGAACTGCCGTTACTGCTTTCGACGCCACTTCCCTTACCAAGACAATAAGGGCTCAAAGTCGGTGTGGCAAACCAGCCTCGATTACGTAGCTCAACACTCTGAGATTAACGAGGTCATCCTTTCGGGTGGTGATCCATTGATGGCTAAAGACAGCGAAGTCGAGTGGTTGATTCACGCTATCGAACAAATT
The DNA here is from genome assembly GCF_054968605.1 of Pseudoalteromonas sp. G5_S1_14_S5. Taxonomy (NCBI): domain Bacteria; kingdom Pseudomonadati; phylum Pseudomonadota; class Gammaproteobacteria; order Alteromonadales; family Pseudoalteromonadaceae; genus Pseudoalteromonas; species Pseudoalteromonas sp. G5_S1_14_S5. The sequence goes on from NZ_JBQKUM010000025.1 coordinate 16,846, forward strand.
CCACATGTGAAAACCGTTCGTATTCATAGCCGTTTACCCGTCGTGATCCCAGCTCGTATCACTGACGAGCTTTGCCAAATCCTATCTAAGACTCGCCTCAATGTAGTGATGGTAAGCCATGTTAATCATGCCAATGAAATCAATGTAGAACTTAAACAAGCCTTCCATAAATTGAAGCTCACTGGCGCGACGCTACTTAACCAAGGCGTGATGCTAAAAGGCGTGAACGACAGTGCTGATGCATTAAAAACACTCAGTGAGCAGCTATTTGACGCTGGCATTTTACCGTATTACATGCACGTTCTGGATAAGGTTCAAGGTGCCGCTCACTTCTATATCTCGGATGAAGAGGCAAAACAGCACTTCAAGGGATTAATCTCTGAGGTTTCTGGCTACCTCGTACCCAAGTTAACCCGTGAGATAGGTGGCCGTAGCAGCAAAACGCCACTGGACCTACACATTGAATAACTCTATCTCAAGCAATGGTCGCCTCTTATCGCCTTGAGTATCAATAAGCGACAAAAGAAAAATGCCACTAGCTTCACCTTAACAATAGGCTGCTGCTAGACTTTAAGTCATCTTCATCAATCGTTAAGACAAAAAGGTTTTGTTCGATCGTCAGGCTGATTATCAGCATACTCGGCCCTATTCTAAATTTATAGGAGGGGTGATTTGTCACAATTTATAGAACAAACGTTAAACCTTGCCCCCTTTAGCTGGGCAGGGCTAGCAGTGTGTATGCTGTGTGGTTCGTTAATCGGTATCGAGCGGCAAACACGCGGTAAACCAGTAGGTATCAGAACCTCGATTCTGATCATCAGCGGTACCTATTTCTTCCTTACCATGGCGATTAGCCTATCTCCAAACACACTCGATCAGGCTCGCGTACTTGGCCAGATCATTACTGGTGTTGGTTTCCTGGGGGCGGGGGTAATGATGACACTCGATGGCAAAATTCATGGTGTGACTTCAGCAGCCATCATTTGGGTATTGGCTGCATTGGGTATGATGATCGCCCTTGGCCACCTTTCACAATCAGTCATGATCACGCTATTAGCGTTAGCGATTTTGCTGGGTGTCGACAAGATAGAAAACAGCTTCCAGAGCCTACGTCGTGGTGTTCACCAGAAATGGATGAGAAAAGGCCGCGTGAAAAAATAAAGCGACACTCAGTCACCGATAAGGACCACCACAAAGAAGGAGCCTAGTCATGCGACTAGGCTTTTTTGTGCATCAATGAATGTGGATACACAGTTTATTTGCGCCCAAGGACTTGGCAATGCCCAGTTGTTTACTTGAAGAACGGACACTCTGATTTTTCCATAGGTGCCCAATACTTTCGAACTTATATAAAGAGTAGAGCACTGCCCCCCCAGAAACAGAAATAGCCACTTTCTCTCCTGTCGAACACTGGTAGTTCTGTAAACTAATATCGCTCTGGATGCGTTCAAATATTGAAGAAAGCAATTCTGACGACTCTCCCGCAATCGCCACTACGAACTCCCTGCCATCAAATCTCGCCACGATATCGTGTTGTCTCGCGCTGTTGACGATAAGTTTAGCAACGTGACAAATCACCCTATCACCAATCTCATTGCCATACCGATCGCAGATCGCTTTTAAATCATCGATTTCAAAGACACCAATCCCTAAAATTTTACTCTCATCTTGCGCCAGAAATTGCGCTTCAAAGCCACTGCGATTGAGTAACCCCGTTAATGGATCGGTCATTGAAAGATCATTTAAGCGACGGTGTCTTTGCTCGCGATAAAATCGCCATAACCACCATGCTGCAGCCACATATAAGAAAAAGAGTATCAGTAACTCCCCATAGTCACTTTCCAATATGTGTAAGAAGTGCTCGCTTTTCGTTTCTTGAATGGTCAAATAAAGCTGCGTATTCACCCCGTCCACATACAAAGGTTGTGAAAAAGTGTAATCCAACAAGCCATATTTATTCCTACCGCTGACACTGGTCACCTCATAGCCATGCTTCGCATTCGAAAATAAACTCGAGGTATAGCCATCAACACCCAATACCCCTTTAAACTCACCGTTGATATAGATCCCTTTGGTTAAGGTCACCACTTTCTCACCGGTCAGGAAATCATCGTATTGACCGGTATAGACAACCTTATCTCGGTTTTGAGATACGCCAAAACGAATGGTATTGATCCAGTAGGGCCGGCGGCTAACGATCGAGTCAAACGTATCACCTTTCATATATTGAGCAAAATCAGAGGGAGCAGAGATGATAAATTTCTCTTTGGAAATGAAGTAAATGGCAGAGATACTACTGATCGTGTTCGTAAAGTAAGCCATCGTTGGAGCAATAAATAGACGCTTGCTCGCTTCCGCATACAGCGCCGATTGAGAGTCACACATCTCGGTAGGGCCAGAGAACATAAAGTCAAAGCGAGGGTCTTGCTGATCCTCACTAATAAAATAACACGTATTTTCCTCTACTTTTTTGTCATACGAAAAAGTATAGGTATCACCATTCAACGGATAGAGCGCTGTGATGTTGTACTCTAGCGCATTCAGTATCTGAGTGAGCTCCGTAAGTGCATGGGTTACGCCTTGGTTTTCTGATCCATACTGTTTGTCTGATTCTTCCGCTGAATCAACGAGCAACAAGCTCAAAACTACTAAAAAACTGGCGGTCAGGCCTAAGAAAGCCTTTTTAAAATCGATAGTATGGGGATTAATCAAAGCATATAAATCATCGTTGTGAATTTAGCGCACATTGTACTTATGAATAAACTCACTGCAACAACAAATATAAAACAACATGCTTATGTTATTGAAGGGTGTGGTTTGAAGTTCGATAAGAAAATGCAGTTTGCAATAACGCCCAAGCAAGAAACACCTAGGCGTTACGAATCACCTGAATCTTACTTAGCAAAGTTCACAAATGGGAAGCACGGGAAGAAACCATTATCGGCACAGTTGAGCAAGCCTATTTGTACGCCTTCAATTTTTTTCGTTTTGTTGAAGATACCAAATTGAACTGTTGAAGCGTTTGAAAGGTTCGCCGCACCAACATCGACCATAGTGTCGCCTTCAGAGTAATTTACGAAACTCACGTTTGCGCCTTTTACATCATTAGTGATGTTCACAGCACCAAAGTTAAGGCCGGTCGTTTTACCCATATTCCAGTTAAAGAAGCCCAGTGATGCACCTGTCATCTCTTGGTTCACTTTCGATGCACCAAAAATACCCAGGTTCACACCCGTTGTTGTTTGAGTCTCAGACATGCCCACAACCGCAAGGTCGACACCTTTAACGTCACTGACTTGCCCGTGAAATACCGCCAAGCGTAGACCGCCAACACTATCAGAGTCCGGTGAGTTATAACCGTTTACCGTTGAAAACATAACAGGCGAAGAAGCGAATGCTGCTGGTGCCATTACGGCTGCCGATACGGCAAGTACTGAAAATAGTTTTTTCATTGAGAGTCTCCACTGACTTATTGTTAGCTTGATTTCATATATGCTCAAGCAAGCGTTTATTATGCTTTATTCAACAGCTACCCATGTTATATCGATGTCATAACTGTACTGTTGAATATAAGACGGTAAATCATAAAGAGCAATATAAAGAAAGGGATACGATAAGAGGTAAGAGTAGCCATCGACACACATTACGATGCACAACACTAAAGATTCCCTATTACGCTCGTACCTCGCTGTAGGGAATGACGACATCAGGACATAAAAAAACGGAGACCGAAATCTCCGTTTTCAATATCACTATGAATAGCGAGGGGTAATTACATCATACCGCCCATGCCACCCATACCGCCCATGCCACCCATGTCAGGCATTGCTGGCGCATCTTTTTGTGGTAGGTCTGTTACCATCGCTTCTGTTGTGATCATAAGACCAGCAACGGATGCCGCGAATTGTAGTGCGCTACGAGTTACCTTAGTTGGGTCTAGGATACCCATAGCGATCATGTCGCCGTACTCGCCCGTTGCAGCGTTGTAACCGTAGTTACCTTCGCCAGCGCGAACGTTGTTAGCAACAACAGACTCTTCGTCACCTGCGTTCTTAGTGATTTGACGGATAGGCGCTTCCATTGCACGTAGTGCAACGCGGATACCAACGTTTTGCTCTTCGTTGTCGCCTTCAATGTTAGCCACTTTAGATGCAGCACGGATAAGCGCAACACCACCACCAGCAACCACACCCTCTTCAACGGCAGCGCGAGTTGCGTGAAGTGCGTCTTCTACACGGTCTTTCTTCTCTTTCATTTCAACTTCAGTCGCAGCGCCAACTTTGATTACTGCAACACCGCCTGCTAGCTTAGCAACGCGCTCTTGTAGTTTCTCTTTGTCGTAGTCAGACGTTGCATCTTCGATTTGTTGACGGATTTGAGCAACACGACCTTGGATCATTGCTTCTTCACCCGCGCCATCGATGATGGTTGAGTTTTCTTTAGTGATCGTTACGCGCTTAGCTTGACCTAGGTCTTCTAGCGTTACTTTCTCAAGGTCTAGGCCGATCTCTTCAGAGATAACCGTACCGCCAGTTAGGATAGCGATGTCTTGTAGCATTGCTTTACGACGATCGCCGAAACCAGGTGCTTTAACAGCCGCAACTTTCACGATGCCGCGCATGTTGTTCACAACTAGCGTTGCAAGTGCTTCGCCTTCTACATCTTCAGCGATGATGAGAAGTGGACGAGATGCCTTAGCAACCGCTTCTAGAGTCGGAAGAAGTTCGCGGATGTTTGAAACTTTCTTGTCGATAAGAAGGATGAATGGGCTTTCTAGATCAACAGAACCTGCTTCTTGGTTGTTGATGAAGTAAGGAGATAGGTAACCGCGGTCGAACTGCATACCTTCAACGACGTCTAGTTCGTCTTGCAGTGCTTGACCTTCTTCAACGGTAATAACGCCATCACGGCCTACTTTTTCCATCGCTTCAGCAATGATGTTACCTACTGTCGCGTCAGAGTTTGCAGAGATAGTACCTACTTGTGCGATAGCCTTAGTATCTGCACATGGAACTGAAAGTGCTTTTAGCTCTTCAACGGCTGCAACCACTGCTTTGTCGATGCCGCGCTTAAGATCCATTGGGTTCATGCCAGCAGCAACGGCTTTTAGGCCTTCGTTTACGATAGCTTGAGCAAGAACAGTTGCCGTAGTCGTACCGTCACCAGCAGCATCGTTCGCTTGTGAAGCGACTTCTTTAACCATTTGTGCGCCCATGTTTTGGAACTTGTCTTCAAGTTCGATTTCACGTGCAACAGAAACACCATCTTTAGTGATCGTTGGTGCGCCAAAAGATTTGTCTAGAACAACGTTACGGCCTTTAGGGCCTAGCGTTACTTTTACTGCGTCAGCCAGAACGTTTACACCTTCTAGCATCTTAATACGTGCGTCGTTACCAAATTTAACGTCTTTAGCAGCCATCTTTATTTCCTTTAAATTCTTTATTCAGTCAGTTCAGTTTGTATCGCGCGGATTACTCAACGATCGCCATGATGTCGTTTTCAGACATGATCAGAACTTCTTTGCCGTCGATTTTTTCTGATTTAGTGCCGTAGCCTTCAGCAAAGATAACCGTGTCGCCAACTTTAACGTCCAATGGTTGTACTGAACCGTTTTCTAGGATGCGGCCTTTGCCCACAGCCAGAATTGTACCGCGAGTTGATTTTTCAGCAGCAGAACCAGTTAGAACGATGCCACCAGCAGATTTAGATTCAACTTCTTGGCGCTCAACGATAACTCGGTCGTGTAGAGGACGGATATTCATCGGTCGTATCTCCTGATAATTTCCATTTAATTTGATAGTTGCCACGATTGGCATGGGGTTAAAGAGTATGTTGGGGCGAAGTGAAAGAATCCAAGGGTTTGAAAGGAAATTTTGTGATCGAAATAGCAGATTCGGGATTCGAGTAAACGAGTGGCGAAGAGAATAAGAACAGTGGCGAGATTCGAGGTGCAGAAGCCGTTATCGTCTCTCTGCTCGTACAATTTAAACAGCAGAAAGGCGGAAGCGGCTTTCTCCGCTTTTCGCCCTTCGATAATCGTTTACTCGCCCACCGCAGCAGCCCTGACTCACAGCAATAGAAACATTGCGTTAGGATCGAACAGCATTTAAATACGAAAGGTCAGTAGACTCTAATTGCTATCAGTTCTCTAATTACCATCCGTTAAGATAAGGTAAACATGACCATCCGGTAAATCACTGTGAGTGAAAACCTGAGAGTCACCACCGCTCGCTTTGCTTATGGTCAGTTCTGTAAAATCTTCGCCGTTAGGGCACTTAGCAATCGTATCCTCGATACCGCCGGTAGTAACATATTTCTTAATTTGACCAGTGCGTTCTAAACCCGACTCACACTTGGCCGTGTAGTCATACACGTTATCCGTTGTGTTTTGTACAACAAACTTTGCATCCTCGCGACGAAAAGCAGAGCCATCGGTCAAAAACACATAGTCACGCCCCTGATACTTTGTCATGGTCGCGACAGTGTTCACTTTTCCTTTCTCAAAATCTTTCATCAACAAACCACAAATATTCGCAACGTCTTCTTTCGTGTTACTATCAACAACAAAAAAGCAACTATGACCAATATGGTGATAATCCTGAATCAGTCCACCTTGAGGCGCGCTAAAATTCACCGGATTCAGATCGGTTAAAAAAATATTATTGTCTTGATTGACATCAACGTGCGAACTCAGCAGTGAGACGACCAATGTTTGATAGTGTTCAGAGCTGATAGAAGAGGAAAACTGCTCTTCAGGAATCAGAATGTGCTTACCGACTTTTTTTGCCTCAAAGCTAGTCAACTCGCTCCGACCTGCATCACCACTACTGCCGTTGCAGGCGGAAACCATGGTTAATAAAAACACCAATGCAAACATTTTTCTATACATAAAACCTCTCTGATAAAGCACCTTGCTTTCAATGGATGAACATCGCAGTGGCGTCATTGCCTTGACGATCAATTCTTAACCAGAACTGTAACCAAAAATAATCACCATGCAACGAGAATCGTTGTACATTTTACGAGCTACGTTCAGCCTCTCAAGTCTCATCATAGACCTTCCCGATCCTCGAACCCCGTTTACTCTTATCTGTTTTTCAGCTCTTCAAGTTCTTCGCGTCTCGTTTACTCGAACCTGCTCTTTAGAATTTCGCATCTGCTTTTCGCTTTTCTTTCTTTCCAAGCCACATCTGTTTATCCTACACCTTTCGTTCCAACTGGCGTTTTACATGCAAGATAAGCACGGGCTATTAACCGCCCCCATTGCGAGTACATTACGTACCATGACCATTCCGACTATCTTCGGTATGGTCGCGATCTTGATGTTTAACTTGGTCGATACCTTCTTTATTTCACTGCTTGGTACACAAGCACTGGCTGCCGTGAGCTTTACCTTTCCAGTTACCTTCGCCATCAACTGCATCACCATGGGCATCGGTGTGGGGCTTTCCACCTGTATTGGGCGTTTGCTAGGCCAAGGATGCGCACAAAATGCCGCTCGCTTTACTTGTCATGGATTATTGCTTGCCGTGATGCTGGTTGGATTTGCATCAACACTAGGGCTGGTAACGCTAGAACCCATGTTTACTTTATTTGGGGCAGAACCAGAATTACTGCCACTGATATCTGAATACATGACAGTTTGGTACTTAGCCATTCCGCTGCTTGTTATCCCAATGGCAGGCAATAGCGCGATTCGAGCGAGTGGTGATACCAAAACCCCCGCCAAGATCATGATGTTGGCGGGCCTGATTAACGGTATCCTCGACCCATTGCTGATCTTCGGTTACGGGCCTTTCCCTGAACTCGGAATTCAAGGCGCCGCCATCGCCAGTGGTTTCAGTTGGTTTGGTGCGTTGTGTGGCTCACTGTATGTATTAATCAAACGAGAAAAGCTACTCGCTCCGCCCAAGGTTCAAGAGGTCGTCCGCGACTGGAAACAAATCCTCACCATTGGCACACCCGCTGCACTTTCAAACGCATTAAACCCACTCGCGGGGGCAATCATTATGATGATGCTGGCCAAGCAAGGAACCGAGGCTGTGGCAGCTTATGGCGCTGCTCAGCGTATTGAATCGATTCTGATCATCGTCTTGATGTCTCTCACTTCCGCTCTTACCCCTTTTATGGCGCAAAACTTTGGGGCGGAAAATCCACAACGCAGTTTTAAAGCCCTGTTCTTAAGCATGCGTTTTGCTGTGTTGTTCCAAAGTTTCATCTTTTTAATGATGGTGCCACTGAGCATTCCTTTAGCCGCTCTATTTTCTCAAGAAGAGTCGGTCCGAGGTATCTTGTGGCACTACTTATTAGTAGTGCCATTTAGCTACGGTTTCCAAGGCATTGTGATGATGCTGATTAGCGCCATGAATGCGATGCATCAACCGCTCAAAGCCTTCCAATGGAGCTTCATGCGGTTGTTTGTCTTTACCTTGCCGTTCGCTTGGGTCGGCAGCCAAATCGATGGTGTCGAAGGGCTGTTTATTGGCCTAGCGCTAGGAAACATCATGGGTGGCATTTCAGGATACTGGTTTGCGCTTCGTATAAGAGTTAAAGCGGATGCTGGGTGCGAGTAATCGGGATGCGAAGAGCCTAAACAATCAGGTGCGGGAGGCGAAAAGATTTAAGCGCTAAACAGTAAAAAAGATAATAGGAACAAGTAAGAGAATGGGCTAACACCGCCTTTCAACCGATAACATAAATATGGGTATTAATTTACATTTATCATACAAATATCTTATTATTGAGCCAATTTAACCCATTTTGACTGCGGATTTCAGTCATTTTTATAGTCACTTACAAGGATGTATAGGTTATATGACTCACCTTTCGTTTAAGAATAAACTCGTGTTACTGATCGTTGCGATCATCACCACAACGACGCTTATCTCTTACCTCAGCGTCAACCACTTTATAAGTCATTACATTAATCAATCAGACATTAAGAACATCACCCATGTTATTGACATCACCCGCGAAAAGATCGAAGCCGAACTCAATAGTAAAGTGACGCAAGCCACCAATCTCAACTTCAGTATGATGGAGATTGCGGATACCAAAGAGGCCTCTGGTTTTGCTCAGATTGTGAAAATCGTCAACGGTTATGCGTTCGATGATACGGGCAACATCAGTGAAGAAGAGGCTCAATATTTTATTAACGCTGCCGAGACTCAAACTGAGAAACTCAGTATTAGTCCAATCACTGTTAAAGACAGCACCTCATACATCACTTTCTCCATTAAAAGATTTGACGATTCTGTTGATTTTCTCACTTACGATCTGGCTGCATTAACTAAGATCATCGTTGGGCTTGCGGCTGAGGGAAGCTTCGCGGAACTGATAGGTGATGGGACTGTTATTTACAATAATACGCAAGGCAGTGACTTAACGCCGATAAAGCGAAATATCTCATTCGGTAATAGCCAATGGCAGCTCATTGGCTATATTGACCAAAGTAACATTCAAGCGAAAACAGACAAGCTAAATTGGATGATTACATTAGCGCTATTAATCACGGGTGTGACCATTATCCTAGGGAGTATTATTTTGCTCCACTTTGCTTTTAGGCCTTTTGAGCAATTGAAGACATTAGTCGGTGACCTATCCAACGGCAACGGTGACCTAACGCAAAGGCTCAATATCGACAGCAAAGATGAGATAGGCCATATATCACAATCAATCGATCTCTTTATTGCCCAACTGCAGAAAATGTTTGTTGATGTGTCTCATTCATCTGCACATATCGACCACGCGGTTAGTGAGCTTGCCAAACAGTCGCACAACAATAGTAGCACTCTAGATCAACACACCATTGAATCCGAACAAGCCATCACTGCCATTGAAGAAATGAGCGCAACGGCAGAGTCCATTGCGAACAGCGCTGACGATGCCGCTAAGCTGACCGACCGCACGAATCGCTTCGCAGAAGAATCGAAGCGTGCTGTTGGAAGCGCAGTACAAAGCGTCAGTGATATGGTCACACAAGCTGCCTCTATGTCTGAGACCATTGGAACAATGAACGAAGACACCAAGCAGATCAGCTCTGTGTTACAAGTGATAGGTGACATCGCAGAACAGACAAACCTGTTAGCCTTAAACGCTGCAATTGAAGCCGCTCGTGCGGGTGAGCAAGGACGTGGTTTTGCGGTCGTCGCTGACGAGGTGCGTGCCCTCGCTGCTCGAACACAGCAAAGCACTTCTCAAATTAATGAAATGTTAGAGAAATTGAAGTCTACGACCGATAATGTCGTCAATGAAATGGCCTCAACGCACTCAAGTTGTCAACAAACGGTAGATCGTACTAACCAGGTCATGGACTCTTTAAACATCGTCACCGATTCTGTTGTCGAGATTAATGATCTTAACACCTTGATGGCGACATCGGCTCAAGAGCAGCGTCAGGTGACTCAAGAAGTGAGCCGTAATATGAGCGCAATTCAAGAGCTCATTCGTAAGCTCAACGAAAACGCCTCGCAAACAACATCAGTCAGCGACGAACTGAAAGCCACCTCTGCGGGGCTGGGTGATGTCATTTCGCGGTTTAAAGTGCAATAACACAGGCGAACAACACACTAAAACGCCATCGTGACATACGATGGCGTTTTTCTTGGCGCAGGTTTCTATTGGTGCAGAAAAGTAAGTGAATCAGACCTACCTAAGCTACCATGCCGTTTATTCTTAAATTGACTGCGGAATCTCGCACCTGTGCTTAAACGCTTCTCAACTTGGTGACTGGTAACGTTGTTCATCGCTAATATGGCGTCGTTGACCTACAAGCTGACTTGTTCAACAACGCCATTTCAGGTCATTAGGGCTTTCTGTCCAAATTACGTAACCACACCTAAATGACAGCTAATTAATATTTATCATCAGTGTTATAACCCATTAAACGTTTAGCCATTTTTATATTGTCGGTAATTAATGAATATTTATCAGTCCCTTCGGCTTGGGCAATAAAAAATGTTCTGCTGTTGTGAGACAGGATGTTAATTACTTCTTCCTGACCTTCAGAATCTGTTAAAAACACATGAGCTGCTATTGTGCCATCAATGTTGTCAGCATTTTCAACAATATCTTCAATATAGACATTGAATTCTGTGTAACTCACCTCTTGGTCGTTTTGAAATGTGATCTTGGTGACGAGATCGGATTCATCTGTGCCTTCTTTACCATTCTTTTTATTGATAAAGTCCTCGTAACTTCCACCGTGCCATAAGCTGTAAGAACTTGATATTTCTCCACTTTCATTGGTGTAGTCTATAATTTCAATGAGGTGATGTGATTTGGACAAATATTCATCAAATGGTAGCCCAGCTTTATGCTTTGGTGTATCGATGGCATTTAACGTTTCATCTTGATCTTCAGTGTTTAATGAATCGTTCCTTAAAATCACTAATTCATTATTGAACTCTACAATATTTAACTCTGGGCTTGAATACAATAATAAATACTCTTGCCCGTCAATAGTAAAGCCTTTTTCATCCATATCGAAGCTGGATGAAGCTGTGTCACCAGTGGGTTTTGATATTGTAACCGACCCTTCCGAGAACGATATTTTCGAGATAGGATCTGCATTTTGATTTAAGTAAAGAACATCGAATGATTGATTGATAAGCAACTTATGAGTTGGAGCTTTTTTGAGTCTTTTATGAACTTTATCTTTTTTAGATTTGTCAAAATCATCATCGAATTCAAAAACAACATCGTCTAAGTCATAATCAGGCACTTCAGGAAGCTCTAATATTAACTGCGTTATCGTATTGATCTTTTCGGTAAGTGAATCATCATCTTGACTATTAATATCATCATGAGTGCCTTTGATACTGTCTTTCAGCTCCTTCATAAGACTTCGGGCAAATAGATGTGCTTTTTTAGAGGCTTTTTTTTCATCATCGCTTATAGAAGCTCGTTTATTTTTAGCAACGTAGTCACCCTTGATAAGATCTTCTGAAAGATTGAGTTCACTGGCTAATTGAGCCATATCTTTACCTTGCAGGTAAGCAATAGTCGTAAATGGTGTAACGACTTCATAACCAACAGGTGCAATCATCTCTTTCGTTTCTGTTACATATCCGGCAGAGTCTACATCAATAGTTTGGCCTGCCACTGAACGAATAATGACAGGGTATTTAGCATCCTCAGAGCTAATAGATACATCACCATTCGAGTCAGTTTTATCACTTAATAATTCGTTTGGGTCTGAGACGGAATTGAGGTTACGATCGATATACACGTCCGCTTCAGACAGGTACCCATCGATTGCTTTAATGTTTATTGATGACGATATATCAGCTGTACTTGAGGGATTTTCAGGTGTACTTGAGGGATTTTCAGGTGTACTTGAGATACTGCCAGATGAATCTGTCGATGAGCTTCCACCGCCACAACCTGTAACAAGGAACGCAATAATCGATGCAGCTATTAAAGTCCGTTTCATATGATTTCTCCAGAATATGTAAAATGTATGCTAGCAATAATGACCAAAATAGAATCAACAACCAACTATTTATAATACTATCATTAGTCGGTTAATATTTACACAACCATCGCGTTGCATACATTATTAAGGGCACTTTGTTGCGGAATTAATGACAATAAATCAATAGCCTACAGTTTTATCTGCTACGCCCACTCTCTTTCGCATCTCCATACTTAAACCAAGCGATAAAACCTGACTCTTATACACAACTTATACCAATCACAGTAAGTAAGTGATCAAAAATAGCGTAGGAAAAAAGCTTGAGAACAAGGCAGAATTTTTCGATAAGTAGTTATTCTACAATCAAAAATTATAACGAAGTTATCGAGGTTTTTAACAAGCTAGGGTGAACAGTTACTTACTACGATTGGTATTAGCCACTAGAGAGCGATCTAGCAGGCGATTTAAGAGATCATAGGCTAACGGTTCTTGCTCGACTGAGCCCGAAGAGGACGCTCACCTCCTAGCTCAACGCCATGCTCGGCGCACCAATAAAAAAGCCCGCACTATAAAGTGCGGGCTTTCAGACTCGGCAGAGCCTTTAACTCACTCGAAAGCTATCTAACTTACTCAGAAGCTATTTAACTAAAACATCACCTGACATTTCAGCTGGGATTTCTGTGCCAGTTAAAGACAGCATGGTTGGTGCAAGATCAGACAGTTTACCGCCTTCTTTGAACTCAACGTCTTTGTTACCTACGTAGATAAGTGGCACTGGTAGGTTAGTGTGTGCAGTGTGGACACCGCCCGTTTCTGGGTTAACCATCATTTCTGCGTTACCGTGGTCGGCGGTGATAAGCAGTTGGCCGTCCGCTTCTTTGATTGCTTCCACTACTTTACTAAGACACTCGTCAAGAGACTCTACGGCTTTCACTGCTGCATCGTAAACGCCAGTGTGGCCAACCATGTCACAGTTAGGGAAGTTACAAACGATAGCGTCGTATTTGCCGCCTTTGATTGCCGCAACGAGCTTTTCTGTTAGCTCTGGTGCGCTCATTTCAGGCTGTAGGTCGTAAGTGGCGACTTTTGGAGAAGCAACAAGTTGACGCTCTTCGCCTTCAAACTCGTCTTCGATACCGCCATTGAAGAAGAAAGTCACGTGCGCGTATTTCTCTGTTTCTGAAATACGTAGCTGCGTTTTACCTTGCTTAGATAACCACTCACCGTAAGTGTTCTCTAGAGAAGCCGGTGGGAATGCACATAGCAACGGGATATCAGCAGCGTATTGAGTCAGCATTACGAAGTCGATGGTTGGGAATACATTACGCTCGAAGCCAGCAAAATCCGTCACGAATGTGCGAGTGATTTGACGAGCACGGTCGGCACGGTAGTTCATGAAGATAACGGCATCGCCATCGACAATCGCAGCAGACTCTTCACCTTCAGCTTTAATTTCAGTCGCTTTTACAAACTCATCATTTTCGTTACGAGCGTAAGCGGCTTCTAGGCCAGCAACTGCGGTGTCGAATGTGAACTCTGCTTTTGCTTCCGTTAGCAACTCGTATGCAGTTTGAACGCGATCCCAGTTGTTATCACGGTCCATTGCGTAGTAACGACCCACCAAAGAGGCCACACGACCTTTGCCCAGTTTGGCGAACAGATCTTGGAAACGTTGTAGAGAGTTTTCTGCGCTACGTGGCGGCGTATCACGGCCATCTAGGAATGCATGTAGATAGATCTTCTCTGCGCCACGCTCTGCTGCCATTTCAACGGCTGCGTAGATGTGATCTTCATGAGAGTGAACACCACCTGGTGACATAAGACCCATAATGTGAACCGCTTTCTCAGCCTTCACCGCTTTATCAATAGCATTCACTAGCGCTTCAGTTTGACCGAATTCACCATCGGCAATTGACTTGGTGATACGAGTAAGATCTTGGTATACCACACGGCCAGCACCGATGTTGGTGTGACCCACTTCAGAGTTACCCATTTGGCCATCAGGTAGGCCTACATCCATGCCTGAAGCAGAGATTAGCGTGTTAGGTTGGTTAGCAATAAGACCGTCTAATACCGGTGTCTTAGCGTTCGCGATAGCGTTGTCTTGGTTGTCTTCACGGTAACCGTAACCGTCAAGGATCACTAGAGCCATTGGCTTCTTAGCTGACATAGGACTGTCCTCGTTCAATTCAAAATAAATCGGTATAGAAACAAATTAGCGTAATTTTACTACAGTTTACAATCAAAACTGTAGCGGAAGATCAAGAAACATTCCGACAAGGCTTATCCAATATGAAACAAAGTATCATTTGTAAATAATTAAAACTTTGGGGAAAGTCACCTTAGTCTACAGGTTTTAAGATACAGTGTGATGCACACGCTCACAGCTCTTCAGTCACGAACTGCTGCTCGACAATCCTTTTTTTTGCCTCCGAATAGATCCCCTCATATTCGATGTTTTGCAACGCTTCATCAGAACTGAACGCCCGGATAACACGGTTACTTTGCTCGACAATAGATTCAACTTGATGCCTACCGTAACCTTGCGGCCAAGTGACATTTAATAATTTAAGGATCTCAACTCTCAGTGACAGTAACGTCGGATAGGTGTGCGCCAACGAAATAAGATTCGTAAGTAATGTCACCTTGTCGGGCTGTTTCATTGTCATGTTGGCATCAGACAAAGCTTGCTGTTTATTCAAGTAATACTGATGCGACTTTTCATGCAACAACTCAAGCGAGTCGATCAACAAATCAGAATGATGTTTTGCAGACTTACCTTTAATGGTTTGCATAAACACGCCCTGCATCCGGTTTGAAATACCTTGATAGGTAGAATCATAAGAGAGGTAAATCAACAGCCAGTAAAGATACAACAAGTCATAAAATACAATATTGTCTAATGCCATTACACGATGGAATGCTTGATTAAGCAGAGAGCCAGCTTCTTTGTACTCGCCTTTGATGAACAAAAAGTGAGACATCAATATATCCACATTTAAACGGCAAGCCGTCGACAGCGATTTCGCTTGGTGGAGATAGGCGAACAACTCTTGACAACGATGCACCTCCGCATCGTCCTCCTCAAAAGACAGATACATTAACGCCCTTCTTAGGTAGTTAACATCTAACCAGCGGTTTTCTCGGTAGGTGTCTTTATTGGCTTCTCGATATTTGGCGTAATAGAGTTTAGCTTGATAGAAATCATCGATATAGAGGCACAGGTTCGAGATAATCAGGTTTCTTTCTGAGTTATCCCGGGTGATCTTATTGATATCCACTAAATGGCCTATCGAAGCCGTGATATTACCTTCAGCCACCTCAATGCTCGAAATTTCTTTCATGGCATCAATATGATGAGGCTGGTCTTCGAGTAGCGTTTGAACCAAGATCCGCGCCTTTCTTAACTCACCGTTATTTTTTAACGCGTTCACTAACCCCAGGGTCACCCAATCCGCTGGTTCTGAAAAATGCAGCTCGGTGTAAAAACGTTGTGCCTTACCCCAACGTTTAAGCAGCCTTAAAAAGTGCCCCTTTTCTCTTTTAAAAAAACCACTGTACTGGCTATCATTACTTAACCCTTGCTCACAGATCTCTAGCGCTTCGCTGTAGCGCCCTAAACGCTTGAGCCTATACAGCAGCTCTAAATCCTTTCTCTTTTTAAGGCATCGAACCACGCGCTTTTTAAAACAGTTATAGTTGAATGGTTTAAGAAGATAATCGTCTAGGGTGATCTCAAATAAGCTATTGAAGGTTTGTGTACTGCTGTCAGCGGTAATCATAATGAAGGCACAGCGGTCATGGAGACATTGATAATGGATCAGCTCTTCCAATACTTGTTTGCCATTTATCTGTAGACCAAAATTAAAATCACAGAGCACGACATCAAAGGCGATCCTCTTAGAGAGAGTAACCCCCACCTTCGGATCCTGAGAGAAATAAATGTTCTCTTCTCTAACGCCCATTCTCGATAGCATCCTAGAGACATTACTCAGTATCACGGACGAATCATCCAGAATAAGCACATTTATCTCTTGAAGATTCATCTCCCCTCCCTGGGTATATTGGCTACATCAACATCATTGCATCACACAAAACCTATGTGTCATACAAGCCCTATGCATCATACAAACCATATGCAACAAGCGCAACATTAGTACCCAACAGCTTCAAATCGCATCAAGAAAACAACTCAGACGGATCGATTTGAAAAAACGGATTGTTAAAGCGAGACGCATCAATACGCTGCTTCAAACGCAACTGTAATTGCTTAACCGTCTTGATCTCTTGGCATTCAGCAAGAAGATTTTGTGCTTCTTTTTGCAAATGCTCACGGTACTCTCGTAACCCTTGCTGTCGTGACGCCTTGTTACCCCCACCAAACCGTTGCCAAATGATACTTTTGATATCACCACCCTGCTGAAGCTCTTGATAATCAATATTTAATTGCTCAATTTTTTCAGTCAGCGTCATCTTTAAGCGTTCCAGCATCCCTTCATCCATCACCATCTCATGCTCAGGGAGGTGTTGCTGAGCCAGTATCAACAAGGCCACCACATCTTTATCTTTTTTCGCTTGTGATAGCTGCTGCATTAATGCGCTTTTCTCAGACTTCTTCTCTTCGTCCGTTTCTTTATCTGGGTGTAATTGCTTAGCCAGTTGGCGATACAACTTAGTGATCTGTTTATCGTTGTAAAGCGCATCGCTCTCTTGGTGATGTGACGCTTCGAAGTGTGCTTGGTCATCGGTTTGAGAGAAATCACTCTCACCTCCCCACTCGATGTCATCCTCTTCCAGATGTTCCTCTTCCATTTCTTCCGCGATCACGCTTTGCAAATAGTCGTGAAACTTCCGAGGGTCCTTAATCATGGCCATTAATTCATCGTCACTGAGTTCAAGATCATACCCCAGCATCATCGATATCTCTTCGCGAAATGCCTCCATTTCCTCTTCCGATATCGAGATGTCTTTCGCTTGATTCAATGGTGATGCCAAAAGCGCTTGATCGAACGCCTCACGTAACACTCTCGAGTCGACAGGATTAAAAGGATTTGCTTCTAAAATTCTTAACTCTTCTTGTATCCAATCGTACAGAGCTTCACGTTGCGGCCCTTTGATCGTTTTACGCGGGATAAAAGTTAGCAGATGATGAATACATTGCTCGGCCGCTCGGCACACTCCCTGCTCTTGCTCTTCAGTCGATGTTTTGAAGTCATGATAAAAAGCATCCAACTTGGCTTGATAACGCTCGATACGTCGTTGTTTTTTTTCTATCTCTTCCCATAACTGGTTAAGCTTATTCTTCTGCTTTGGTGTGGATGGGGTCGTTGCTAAAAAAGAAAGAGGGACGGTGGTCATAATTTGCGAGTCGTTAAGAATGATGCCTCTACTCTATCGCATATTCAGAGTTCAAAAAAGTAAGACACTGCATATTGAATTATATGGATGGATTCGAAGCCAACGATAGGGTAACGGCCATACATCATGATGAAGACTATGCAGGCATGGTAAGTCAAGATACCTCGGTGAACGCTTACTTAAACAGCGCATAACAACGCCATATTCACATCAAATACAAACGCAATCGCATATCCAAAAGTGCTAACTTTGTCGCAAAAAGCGAACAAAGTATATTCAACCAAGTGTACATATTGATAGTTTTAACATATGGTTCACGCAATTAAAATTCATACAAAAAATTTGGCTAGAGTTCACCATGTTATTAGAGCTATCACTTGTTGGCTTATTCTCCTTTTCGTCGCTCTTGGTAATGCGAAAAGCAGCAAAAGCCGTCGGCCTAGTAGATAAACCCAACCAACGAAAACGGCATAACGGCGCAGTCCCACTCGTAGGCGGAATCGCAATCAGCTTATCAATAGCCCAGTTCATACTCACCCACCCCAATGTCATACCGCATAGCCCGCTTTTTTTAGCTTCTATCGCAGTGCTTATCGTTATCGGCGCGCTTGATGATAAATTTGATATTAGCTTCAAAATTCGGCTTGTGGTTCAAGCCGTTCTCTCCATTTGCATGATGCAATTTGCCGATATTCGCCTAGAAAACATCGGTAATATTTTGGGTATAGGTGAATTACATTTAGGATTTATGAGTCCAGTGGTCACAATACTTGCGGTGATTGGGGCCATTAACGCGTTCAATATGGTTGATGGTATCGACGGCCTATTAGGTGGGCTTGCTATCGTCACCTTTGCTGGTATCGCCATTTTGCTCAACATCGATAGCCAACACGGCTTGGCGTATTTGTGCGCCGTATTCATTGCCGCGATCATCCCTTATATTCTGATGAACCTCGGTCTTCTAGGCCGTAAACGTAAAGTATTCATGGGGGATGCGGGCAGCATGATGATTGGCTTTACCGTCATCTGGCTACTACTTGGCGCCAGCCAAGATCCTTCCGCAGCTCTAATGCGCCCGATCACGGCGTTATGGCTGATTGCGATTCCGTTAATGGACATGGCCGCAATTATGTTTAGGCGAGTAAGGCGTGGGGATTCCCCATTCAAACCCGATCGTGAGCATTTGCACCACATTTTCCAGCGCCTAGGTTTTACATCACGCCAGACACTGGCCATCATTTGTCTAATCGCCAGTGGCTTTGCAGGCTTCGGTATCTATGGTGAGTTCTTGGGAATTTCTGAATCCACCATGTTCATCCTGTTTATGCTTTGCTTCATTTCATACACCGTTGCAATGAGCTACGTTTGGCGCATCACAAGCTGGATTAGAAGTTGGCGTAACCTTCCTGAGAAAGTGTATGAATAATTCATCAGCGCATTGATGGCTAAGATTTTAAAAGGGCTTTAAGCAAGGCCGTGCCAATAAACCTGCTTTTGATAAACGAAAACGCTTGCCACCAAATACAAAATACAAGATACAAAAAGGGCCCAACCTCAATCGAGGTTGGGCCCTTTTGCTTGTGATAACTTGAGTGATAACAACCTAAAACAGAGTGAGCTGAATAGCAAAGATATCAATAAGTTAAACAGACATAGATGAAACCTTACCCACGCACACAAGAATGCTGGTATTTCTGCACACCCATCACCTTATACTGTTGTTTCCTCTGATTGTTTGTCTTCTATTTTCTTCCACTTTCTTACAATCTTGGCCATCTTAAACGAGTGTGTCATCCAGTAAGTATGGAACAAGAAACACGCCACAATGGTGTAGAACATTACGTATTCAGGTACCTGGAAGTACTCTCCCAATAACCCCAAGGTTGAATAAAGCAACTGCACTGAGCAGATCACCACCAGAGACTCACGAGGGGTAAAGCCGATACGTTGCATAATATGGTGAAAGTGCTCACGATCAGGTTTAAACGGTGAGTGCCCTTTACGAATGCGGCGGATCATGATCGCCATCATATCGATCAAAGGCACGGCAATCAGCCACAAGGCCGTGACGGGGCGAATGATATAGTTCCCTTCATCGGATTGCGTGTCACCAATCAACACCCAAATCACAATAAAGCCGATCATCATGCTGCCGGCATCGCCCATGAACACCTTACGAAGCTTGCCAAAGTAGCCCAAGTTGAACAGAACAAAAGGCAATAATATGACCACCATGACCGCCATAAAATAGGCATAAAACTCGAGTTCATGAGCAAAGAACACCACCCCTAATGAGGTAAACACCACCATGCTCAAGCCACCTAACAGGCCATCAATACCATCCACCATATTAAAGGCATTAATTGCAGCAATCACGGCGATCACCGTGATCACGCTGTCGAGCACCACAGGGAAATCTAACACGCCAAACCCGAACACATCCCCAACGTGAGAGAGAGTTAACTCGGTGTAATGCATAATCACCAGCGCCAAAATCGCTTGTACGCCCATTCTGAATTTATAGCTGATATCAAAGCGATCGTCGGCTACCCCAACCAATACCAGCACCGTTAAGCATAACGCCTCTACCTGTTCATACTTTAACTCATGCGCATTTACGTAAAGAAAGTACAATAACGTAATGCACAAAGAGATCCCCCCTACCAGGGGAACCACGCCCTCATGGTGCTTGCGGGCATTGGGTTTATCGGTTAGGCCAATGGCATAACCGACTTTACGCATGCAGTACAACACAGCAAGGGAGATGAAGAAGAACATCGAGAGTTCGATGAGGTACTCAAACAGTGACATCAGGGAAGCCTATAATTGATTATCGATTGTATTGCTTTTATTGCTTTTAGTGCTTTTATTGCTTTTATTGCTTTTATTGCTTTTATTGCTTTTATTGCTTTTATTGCTTGGCAATAGTGAGTTGGCAAGTGACGGCAAGGCGAATTATTTTAAAGCCATCCTTTTAAAACGATTCTTTTAAAGATCGCTCTTTCTAAAACTATCAGCAGCAGAGCATTGAAATAGGGGAAAGAGAGTAAAGTGGTGAACCTAATTGATAAAATCACCTTTCATACCAAGATTCACATCAGCCTAAATTACTATTTTTCTATCCCCATTTGGTCCATTTCCGCTTAACGGCCTTTCAGGAAGACGTTTTGGTAACAGTAGTTTGTCGCCTCAATGTAGCCATCAACGCTGCCACAGTCGAAACGCTTACCTTTAAACTTGTAAGCAATCACACAACCTGTTTTTGCTTGCTCTAGCAGCGCATCGGTAATTTGGATCTCGCCGCCTTTACCCGGCTGCGTCTTTTCTAAAATATCGAAGATGTCTGGCGTAAGAATATAACGACCAATAATGGCAAGGTTACTTGGCGCTGTGCCTTGCTCGGGTTTCTCGACCATATCGGTAATACGAATCAAGTCATCACTCAAATGCTCACCCGCAATCACACCGTATTTGTGGGTTTCCGATTCTGGCACCTCTTCAACGGCAACAATGGAGCAGCGAAATTGACGATACAGTGCCGCCATTTGTGCTAGCACACCTTGGTCTTCATTAATGCAAAGGTCGTCGGCCAGAACCACGGCAAACGGGTTATCACCCACCAGTTCTTTGCCCGTTAAGATGGCATGCCCTAGCCCTTTCATTTCACGTTGACGAATGTAGGTAAATTGCGCGGCGTCGATCAAAGTGCGGATGTCATCCAGCAAAGGCTCTTTACTGGTGCCTTGAATTTGGTGCTCAAGCTCGTAGTTTTTATCAAAGTGATCCATCAACGAGCTTTTGCCACGGCCGGTGACCACCGCCATGCTGGTCATGCCCGCTTGAATGGCCTCATCTACGCCGTATTCAATCAATGGCTTATTCACGATAGGCATCATTTCTTTGGGCATAGATTTTGTAGCAGGTAAAAAGCGCGTGCCGTAACCCGCCGCAGGGAATAAACAGTGTTTGAGCATAATGGTTGTCTTTCTTGTTTTTAATTTTAATTTGAAAGTATAGCCGATATCTTATTTGTTGGAGTAAAGGCAAAGAAACGTACCACAAACCAACGGGAATAAAGCAGCCCCAGCCCCAATAGGCCAAGTTTCCTCACCTATTGGGGATAATATCCGGCACAAAAACTGTCTCAAAAACGGCTCAGCCCTGAGACAGTTTTTTTGTTGGCTACTGTATTAAGGAAGGAAAAAAGGATCACAAGGATCACGCCCCAATAGGTGAGACGATTGGACGTTTACTTATTGTAAAACTCGCGATACCACTGAATAAACTCAGCCACACCTTCTTTTACAGATACTTTGGGTGTGTAGCCCGTAGCTGCAAACAAGTCTTGGGTATCTGCATAAGTTTGGTACACATCACCAGGTTGCATTTCGCGGAAGTTTTTCTTCGCTTCAATGCCCAGTTCATCTTCAATGGCTTTCACAAAATCCATCAGGTTGATTGGTGAGCCATGACCAATGTTATACACCGCGTAAGGGGCAGAACTGGTTGCTGGCGACCCAGCCTCAACCGTCCAATCGTTATCACGGGTTGGCACGACATCGGCGATGCGCACCACGCCTTCTACAATATCGTTAACGTGAGTGAAATCACGCCACATGTCACCATTATTGTTGATATCGATTGTGTCGCCGTCGAGAATCTTCTTCGTGAAGATAAACGGTGCCATATCTGGTCGGCCCCATGAGCCATACACGGTAAAGAAACGCAAGCCCGTGGTTGGGATGTCATAGAGATGAGAGTAGCTGTGCGCCATCAGCTCATTCGACTTCTTAGTTGCGGCGTACAGCGAAACCGGATGATCCACCGAATCGGACGTGGCAAACGGCGTTTTCGCATTTAAGCCGTACACCGAGCTTGAAGAGGCATACACCAAGTGCTGCACTTTATTGTGACGACACCCTTCAAGAATATTTAAGTGCCCCACTAGGTTTGAATCCGCATACGCATGCGGGTTTTCAATCGAGTAACGTACACCCGCTTGCGCCGCTAAGTGAATCACTTGATCAAACTGCTCCGCTTTAAACAAGTGAGCCACACCATCGCGATCAGCAATATCTAACTCAACCAGTTTAAAATTGGCATGCTGAATACGTGCGAGGCGAGCTTCTTTAAGAGCCACATCGTAGTAATCGTTAAGGTTATCGGCACCGATAACGTGGTGGCCTTTCGCCGTGAGCTGCTCTACCACCGCACTGCCAATAAAACCCGCTGCGCCTGTTACTAAATACTTCATCGTTTTATCCTTAATCTGAACCGAAAAGATCGCGTGTGTACACTTTGTCTTGCACATCCGCCAACTCTTGCGCCATGCGGTTAGACACAATCACATCGCAGCTTGATTTAAACTGCTCAAAATCCGTTAGCACCAATGAGCGGAAAAACTCTTTTTCTTTCAGCTCTGGCTCAAACACCACCACTTCAATGCCTTTGGCTTTCAGGCGTTTCATGATGCCTTGAATACTCGAAGCGCGGAAATTGTCCGAGCCCGACTTCATCACCAATCGGTAAATACCGACACGCGTTGGGTTGCGTTTGATGATTGAATCGGCAATAAAATCTTTACGTGTGGTATTCGAATCCACAATCGCACCAATGATGTTGTTCGGCACGTCTGAGTAGTTGGCACGCAGTTGTTTGGTGTCTTTTGGTAAACAGTAACCGCCGTAACCAAATGAAGGGTTGTTGTAATGTGAACCAATACGCGGGTCTAAACACACGCCATCAATGATTTGGCGGGTGTCTAACCCGTGCGATTCAGCGTAAGTATCGAGCTCATTAAAGTAAGCCACACGCAGGGCCAAGTAAGTATTGGAAAACAGTTTTACCGCTTCCGCTTCAGTGGAGTCGGTAAACAGGATTTCAACGTCTTTTTTTACCGCGCCTTCTAATAGTAAGTTCGCGAATACTGTCGCGCGCTCAGAGCGCTCGCCCACCACAATACGAGATGGGTGCAAGTTATCGTAAAGCGCTTTACCTTCTCGTAAGAACTCTGGCGAGAACATTAGGTTTTCACAACCCAGTTCTTCTTTAATGCGCGCAGTATAACCCACAGGAATAGTAGACTTGATCACCATGACCGCATTCGGGTTGATTGCCATTACATCTTTAATCACTGCCTCAACAGAAGCCGTGTTGAAGTAATTGGTTTCTACATCGTAATCTGTTGGGGTAGCGATAATCACGAATTCCGCATCAGCATACGCCAGTTCTTTATTCAGAGTCGCGGTAAAGTTTAATGGCTTGTTTGCCAAAAAGTCTTCAATTTCTGCGTCGACGATTGGCGACATTTTATTATTCAGTAATTTTACTTTTTCTTCGATAATATCGACGGCGACAACGTCATGATGCTGGGCCAATAGCATCGCATTTGATAAGCCTACATAGCCGGTACCGGCAATTGCAATTTTCATTTTTAACCAACTTATTGTTTTAACACCGATGGCTTACACCTCGGAACATAACCATTATCAAGATTAATTCAACGCAGATTTCACTGCTTCTAGATATTTATTAATGACAATCTTTTCATCAAATTCATTCTCAACCTTGGTACGGCTCTGCAAGCCCATCTCCAAACGTTGCTCATGAGAATGCGTGATCATTAATTCGAGCTTCTCGAGAAGGCTTGTTGTACTGCGAGGATCACACAAGTAACCATTGATGCCATCATCGACAGTCTCGCGGCAACCTACATTATCTGTGGTCACAATGGGTTTACCCATCGCACAGGCTTCAAGCAACGATTTAGGCACTCCTTCGCGATAAAACGAAGGCAATACCATACAATCAACTTGCGCTATTTCTTTTTCAACCGAATCCGAGGTACCCAAGTAATTGACGATACCTTCATCTACCCAAGATTGCATATCTTGCTTAGATACCGCTGAAGGATTATTCACATCAAGAAATCCCAAAAGACGAAACTCGACTGCATTCCCATACTTGACTTTTAACTCACGCGCCGCTTCAACATAATGGCCGATACCTTTGTCGTATAGCATCCGAGCGATTAGTAAAAAACGCACTACTCCATCGTCTTGACTCGGTGATACTGCAAAACGCGTTAAATCAGCACCAGAACCAGGCACGCGATCGGTAACCTCTAGAGGGGCGAGGTTATGCTTTGCAAACAATGCACGATCATCTTCGTTTTGAAAAAAGATAGTATGCGCTTTGGGCTGGCTCACTTTATAAAGCAAGCGTGCTAATTTTGCCGTTAGGTTTTCATTAATAAACACCATCCCAAGTCCAGCAATATTGTTAATAGACTTAGCACCAACCATATTAGCTGCCAACGTACTATAAATATTGTTCTTTGGGGTAAAATTCAACACAACCGCTGGGCGAATTTTTCGGTACAAGTTAACGAACCCGATAAACGTTGAGATATCTTTGATTGGGTTAGTGCCGCTTTGGTCTATGTCAATATGGTAGTGCTCTGCACCAAGTTCTTGAAGCTTCGAAGAATAATCATCTTCAGGCGAAACTGCTATTACTTTGCAATTAGCACTAAGCAAAGACTTAATTGTGTTTTTACGAAAGTTGTACAAATACCAACTGGTATTAGAGCTTATAACAACGGCCTTCATTTTCAACCTTAAGAAGTTAGTTACGAAAGACTTTAAAATTAAACATTTAGTTAAATAACACTCAATTATTTAAGTACCAAAATGGATAAAAAGTATATAGGGACCATGCAGAAGCATGTGATGAAAACCCAAACCAAACCAATAAAATTGAGAAATAATAAAAAAGAATTAACAAAACTACTAAATCGCGTTCTCTATTTATACTCGAAAGAATATTGGGCAAATGTGCAAATACAACAATTTGAATCGGCAGAAGGTATAATGCTACCCGATCTATTGCAGTGCTTAAGTTTGTAGCAAAAAGCAAACCAGTCAAAAACATACTAGTAAAGGCTAATAAAGTCCAAAAACGTATCATTAATGGAGGTAAGTCAAATCTTTTTCGATAGAATAGAAAAACACAGGACGGTAACAAACTCATCAATAAGCGGATAAAAGCGCCACTTGATTCATATCTATCACTCTCGACATATACATAGATAAGTTGATCAACATGATTATCTAAGAAAAGCATATAGGACAAGATAGTTATCGCTATTCCTGACATATATTTAATATATATATTAGTATCTAAAACCAAAAAAATCAAGGGCAACATCAAGACTGCTGACTTATGCATGGTTGAAGCTAACAACATAAAAAATATAGAGTACTTAACCTTGCTGTTTTGTAGGAAAGCTATAGCCATCATGAATAAACCAATCGCAATTGACTGACGAGTATACCCCATACCAATAATAAGATAGAGATAAGGAAAAGATATTGCAATTGCTAGATAAGGCCTTGATTGCTTTAAACAAAAAACAATTATACCAGTTGTAAAAATAAAGCCACTAGCTAAATTAACCCCATAAATACCAGCACCTAACTTGCTTGCGATATAATTTATCAACTGATACCCTGGGTCTCTATTGGTAAAAACATCTAAAAATGAAAAGTTACTTGCCCGTTCAAAATAGCCTAAGTAAGCAAACCAATCTGGACCTACCTCATGCCTAAAACCCAAAACAAGAGTAAAGAATATCAATATAAACATCCAGTTCACTGATAGTCTTGAAAAATACATTGTGCTTCGGTTATACGAAACCTCTCTGTTAAAAATGGCTAACATAACTAAAATTGCATACATGAAAATATATAATATCAACGTAAAACCTGCTGAATCGCTTCAAATATAACTTTTGACTGAACTTTATTATTGTATACATCAGAAACAGACTTAAGTGCGTTATGTGAGTATTTAATGCGTAAGTCGTAGTCTGAAATCAACTTAATCAAACTAGCATCAAACGAAATTTCATCATCTACTACTATTCCACAAATATTCATTTCAATAATACTTCGATTTACGCCAACATCAGAACCTACTACAGGTACTCCACAAGCCATATACTGAATTAACTTATAACCGCACTTACCTTGTTCAAAAGGTTCATCAGGTAGTGGCATTATTCCTATATCCATATCTTTTATTGAAGAAACCTCGCTCTCTTCAGTCCATTGACGGACTTCAACGTCCAAATCACTAAGTTCATTTAATATTTGTGGGTTAGCGCCGATTAATAATAGCTTAAAATCAGTTTTTTCATAAGCTCGCTTCAAACAGTCTTTGATGTCTAGTACATATTTTTGAGTAAAAGGAGAACCAATCCAACCAACTACTATTTGCTTGTTTTTTTCTCCCTGTTGCACTTTACCCGAATACCGATGTTGATCTATTACTGTTGGAACTTCTATAATATGTTTAGCACCACTCGATTCTGCATACTTTTTTAAATATTGATTACCAACTATAACCATATTAGATTTCTTCATTATACGCTTTATTTTACCACCCAAAATAGCTCTGATAGCTGGATTTTTATTTCTATCGTAATTATGAAAAATTGCATCATCGTAATCTAACATATAATCTATTTTACGAATAAAAAACCACTCTATTAGAAATGGTAAATAAGGAAAAACTTCTTTTTCTATCATCACAAGTTCATAGTTTTTACTTATATTAAGTAACAATTTCAATCTTAAGAAATAACATTTTATAACCTTGAAAACATTTCTTGATTTAGTAGCATAAAACATACGTAAATAGTCATCATCATACAAAGGTCTTACATCAACATCACAACCAGAATTAGTCAAACTAGGTATGTATTGGTAAGAACGCAAACGACTACTAGCCCCCATACGGCTATACTTCGTCAGCATTAATATCCTAAGCTTCATTTATCACCTCAGTAATTTATAAATTTTTTTATAGGTATCTGCACCTCTTTCAACCGAATAAATCGTTCTAGCAACATTAATACAACGAGCTTTCAATGACTCATCTTGTAATAATTGTACAATTTCCTCATATGCTAAAGTTAAAGAGGAAAGAGAACCATCTTTGATCACAACGCCAACATTAGATTCTTTAATTATTTTGGCTGTATCACCTACGTTATCGTTTACTATTACCGGTATTCCACAGGCTAAAAACTCACCAATCCTCGTCGGGGATGTACCAAGAGTACTAATGCCAGGAGTGAAAAATACCAATGCAACGTCTATGTCTTTTATAGCATTTGCTATTTCAAGTGGTGATGAAGATGTTAACTCAATATCAGACTCACCAATCTTATGTTCTAAAGCAAGAGCTTTAATTCTATCTCTATTGTCCCTTGTCACAATCTTAAAAGCATTTTTGTTATTCTTTTCACTAGCTATGAAGAAGTAGCGCATCAACCAATCACTACGAAATCTACTATTTAAAATAGAACCCATAGTGCCAAATTTTATACCAAGATTTGCGTTTAGGTGTGATTTTCTTGCTAAATCTAAAGTTTTAAAAATATTGAAATCAACACACGTAGGAATCACATAAAACTTTTCTCTTTGAAGTTTATTGTCATTGGAACACAAAAAATCTACAGCTGTATGAGTTAAACTTACTATAGCAGCAGCATCTCTCAACATATTCTTTTCTATAACTACGAGTAACTTATGCAACACGGAATTCTTTTTCAATCGTTTTCCTTCGATAATTTCTTCAATCCAAAGCGCCCGCATATCAAAAATAAATTTAGATGATGTCATTCTAGATACTAACCACGCAACTATAGAGGGTATATATCCTCTAGAATGAATAAGTGTATCTGTTTTTCCTTTTAATAGGGTCAGATTGATAGTAGTTACAAACATTAATATTAGATCATATAGACTAGACACAAAACGAGGATTTTGATGATAAAGCTTAGGTTTCCAGGTAATGTTAAATTTCTCACATTCCATTCGCGTTTTGTTATAAATATCACCACTGAAGTCTGTTTTTTTTTCAAAAGTTATGAGCGTTATTTTATTACTTAGACCTAATCTAGATAGATAGCCCAGGATCTGTGACCTACCTAAAGGCTCGAGCAAACCAGTATAAGATAGATATATGATATTTTTTTCCATACAATCCTCAAAAAATTCAACATTAATTACCAATGTTGAACTTCTAATCATTTTTCTTTTTTGTTAACGTATTGAGCTAATAAAAGCGAGCATTTAACATATTTATAATCATAAGAATTAAATTAATTAGTTATTAATTTTATAAAAGCTGTTAAGCTTCACATTATTATAAAGACTAACACCTATTTGAGATATATCGTTCATTTCAGTCAACATTTCCGTTCATCCCTTGATAACAATATTTTAGCTCTGGTATCGGCTAATGAAGTGGCTGACACCATACTATTGTTTACAACTAAACTTTATACCCTAACAATTCAAGATAATTTTTAGCCACAACTTCAGGAGCAAAATCTTTTGCGCGTTTAACCAATATATCAGGATTATGCTCTGAGCTTAATGAGCGACACATTGCATCAGAAAGTGCTTGCTCGTCACCAACAGGTACTAACTCACCGAACTCACCATTATTTAGTATTTCAGCAGGACCATGCTCACAATCCGTTGAAACTACTGGAGTTCCAGTGCCTAATGATTCAACGATTACATTGCCAAACCCCTCTCTTTTCGATGACAATACAAATAAGTCAGCTGTAATAAAGTAATCTCTTGGACTATCAACGAAGCCTTCGAATACAACTTTATTGTTGACACCATGATGCTCAGCAAGCAGCTCAAGTTCATTCCGGAGTGGACCATCACCTAATATTATTAATTTTGATTTAATTTTTTTGCTTACAAGTGCAAAAGCATTTATTAGTGTTGGGTAGTCTTTGGCATCAATAAGACGACCAGCAGCAATAACTATCTTGACATCATTATCCTTACTAGCATTAGAAATTTTGAGTCTATTTATTGGTATTGGGTTATATAGTGTGGCTGGTGTTTTTCTTAAAATGGCAATTTTTTTGATATCCTGGGCAACACCTTGGGATACCCCCGCAACTTCATCTGCAATTCTATATGCTAAAAATGTACTTACCTTCAACCAAAATCTGATACGAAAACTGGAGCTTTTAAATTGGTTTATTAGCGAGCTATGCTCTACTAGCAATAATTTATATTTATGTTTAGTAATTAATTTTGAAAAAGCAGAAAATGCCGTTAACCCCCACATAGAGGTGATAACCACATTGGGCTTACTTTGGTTTATATGAGAAGCCAATTTAAATATAAAACGAAAGTTTGAATCAATATTAAGATCAACAATTTTGAATACCTTAGAGGCTTCTTCTACAAATGATCCTCTACTTTTCTTTAAGATTATCTCAACTTCAATGCCTTTCTTTTTAAATTCATAGGCTAAATCTAAGTTAACTCTCTCAGCCCCCCCCCCAGACAAATCTGGTAAAACAAGCATTATTTTCATAAAAACTCTTTATATTAATTAATCTTTTATACTCTTTCAACTTGAAGGTGCAGGTATCAACACCTGAAAATTATCTGTAATTCTGGATGCAAGTGAGCTTGCAATTTCTGGTAACGTCACATCGAAAAACTTTTTGATAGCAGAGGTGAGTGCTGTTTTGGAGGGAAAATAAACATTGTTCCTCACATGCTAAATCATTACTTTCCAAAGCCGCTCTATTGGATTTAAGTTTGGGCTGTATGGAGGTAAGTAATGAAGCTCTATATTGAGTACTTTTGCCGCATTCCTAACCATTTCTGACCGATGGTAGGCCGCACCATCAAGCACAATATGCACGGTTTGCTCTAGTGGTTAATGCTCTGTCTTGAGTTTCCAAAAGAAGCGAACAATGCTCTCGCTAACTATCGCAGGGTTCCCGCATGAGTTGCAAAGTTGTTAAAAGCACTTAAGTGCCAAACAAAACTCTCTCTCGGAACTCTGTATTTAACGCGCATTTCAATTGTCGGCGTTTTAATGTTCCTTTCATCTCTACAAGCTTAATAAGATTCATACACATTTGACGAATTCGCGATAGGTTTTCGGATGCGTGCTTGTAGGTGATTCGGCTGTCATCTTCATTCATTACGGCGGCCAACCACCAGTGCATACTTTCAACACCTCAGTGACCTCGCCATAATTTGCCAAATTCTTCTGCTTTCATTTCCTTAGAGGAAATGAAGTATCTAACCCCTAAACTATCTGAAGGCTCACCATTTTTTTGTTGATAAGCCGTTGCTATACATGAGCTTTTTAAACCTTTCCATTTAGAGGCGAAGTCTCCGAACTTATCAGTAAACTGAACAACAATATAACTTCTTAATATCTTACGTCCTCGTTGACCAATTTCTTCTTGTTCAAAAGAATCACTCGCATAGCGGCTTAATTGTCCTCACGAAAAGTGTTCAGTAAAAACCTTATGAAGACTTGGTTGATCATCTTTTACTGACATTAAATAGTCACCTTTACGTGCAACTATTAACTCTGCGATTGCTCTCTGGCAGCCCATAGCATCAACACTAATTACTCGACCTTTAACTCGGATTAATTTGAGCAGCTCAGGGATGGTCGTTATTTCGTTCGATTTACAGCTCGTTTTTAGTTGCCCTAAAACCAAACCAGTATCTACAGAATAAGCATTTACCATACACGGAAAAATCATGAACATCTCCGTCAATAGTGGCTTGCCAGAACCTTCATAAGGTACTCTGAATCCATCGCACACATCGCTCTTTTGTGCTTCACACTCGCTTTTAGTGTCGTTTCACTCTTGAGCATATTTAAACACGCTTGTCTGATCCTTGCGAAATTTTCTGCACTTTCTTCCGCGCGTTTGCGACTCGCATCTTCACCAAATGTGGTATCCAAACTCCAATGCATCGACTCAACTAACCAATGTGAACGTGTGGCATTTAACAACTCTTTAGCATTTAAATCCTTCGAGCTGATGTAGTATTTCACCGCTACTTCTGACTCTTTCGCTACCGAATCTTCTTGCCTTATTGAAACCACAATCCCCATGCTTTTCAGACCCGGTCACTCAAACTCAACATCACCTAAAACACTTAAATCTTTATTGGTCAATGCAAGTCTGGTTTCTTGTCGGCCACGTGATTTCTCTTTTGTACTGTAGGGGTCACCATAGTGCTTTTGGAGCATGTTCATGTCGAAATAGTTATCGAACGCTTGCTTTAAACGACCTTGATTACCTTTTACAGCTAAAAGATAATCTGCATCGATATCGAGTATCTTTTGCGCAATTTTCTTTTGACAACCCATCGCATCAATCGTGACTAAACAGCCTGATATATCAAGCAGTTCAAGTAGTTTTGGAATGGCGGTGATCTCATTCGACTTCTGGTACACTTTTTGTTGTCCGAGGCTCACGCCATTTTCAGTGGCAAATGCATTAACCATGTTGATTGCGCCAAGTCCGCGAGTGTCATCGTAAGAGCCTCTCACCGTTTTACCATCGATGGCAACCACCTCGCCCTGGGTCAATTCGCAGCAATTTTTCATCCATTCAATAAAGAATTTCTGTAATCGCGTCGCACTTATCATTCCCATCGTTCTGGCTATCGTCGCTGTTGAAGGAACTCCATGACTAAAGTCGCCAAATCGCTTTAAAAAATCAAGCCGAGCTTGACCGTACAAACTGATAGCTTTCCAGTCATCTTGACCAGAAAGTACGGCGCAAATTGTTAACAAAATGATATCAGTTAACTTATGCTAGACTTTACCTTGTTGGCGGTAATCTGGGATGACATCAAAATGCATAAATGGGTGTTGGTTACTCACTGTGGGACCTCCAATTTATCTATGGAGGTATTAGAAAACACTGAAAATGATCCACAAATTGATCATCGGTTAATTGCAACTGTGTGCTCGGACTAGCTAACCATATTGAAAGATAGTGTGCCTAACAAGCCACAAAGCCTTTAAACATGGGCATGTACGTGAATTTTCTCTGACGCAGTCACTGAGGTGACGTGCAATAGTCGATTCGTGAATACGAAGAGCTTGAGAAATCATCGCCTGACTCCAACCTTCAAACGCAAGTAAAACCGCTTTGATGCGGTCACGCACTCGGCCATCACGAGTGGAATCACACATCTCTTCGAGTCGTAGTTTCTGTTGGGGAGGCAGTATTATTTTCATGGTGCGTAGCATGATCCTGATTCTAAAGAAAATCAAGCATCTTCAATGATCACGGGGATAACTTAAATTTAGTGCAGTAACAGATTCAGCAATAGAGCTTATATCTCGGATTACTTTTTTAAGGTGACTTTCATCATTAGAATAAATGTTGTATTTAACATATTTTTCTCCCCCTACATCGATTTCTAGATTACACCTATCTGGGGAAACATTTTTAATAATATTTTCTATTTCTTTAAATGGACCATCATAATAATTATAAACTTGTAGTAATTTCATCTGTCCAACATTGGTGAAATCGGTAACTATTTCATCGCCGCGCATCACCTTTAAATAATCAAGTGACTGATCAAAACCACTTGTCTTTAAATTATACTTTGTGAAATTTGCGCCCATTCGATTTGAAATATCGATCGGATATACGTTTCCAAATTCATCAAATTTAACTTCGCAATGAACTGCCCCCAACTTTATGTCACAGCTGATTACACTATCTTTGACACATTTCAACACTTTATTTAAAACATCATTATCTAGATTTGGATTAAAAAGATACCAGTAAGGTTTTATTTCACCTTTAAATAAATCATAACACTCTTCTTGTATCCCATAAACATAAAAACCGGATTCAGAAACTACACAGTCAATATTAAATTGGCGCCCTGATAGATACTTTTCTACAATAATGCAACTTTGGGGGAAATGTTCTTTAATCGAATGATAAGCTAGTTCTAAATCTTCTTTACTAAAACAAACTTTAGCACCTTTAGCACCCTGACCAATATTTGCTTTTGCTAAAACTGGAAAATCACACGACACACTTTCAATATCAGAAACTCTTTCAATAATAAAGTTAGATTCTAAAAAAGGAAAACTTTGGTTTAGAGCATCTCTCATTTCCTTTTTCTTTAGCGAGCAGTTCAATGATTTACTCGTAAACTCTTTTGATTTGCCTAGTAATTGATTCACCTTGTAATAAAAAGGTAATATATTATCATCGGATTGAAACAATACATAATGACATTTTTGTTTTTTTGCTAAATCTACTACCTTATCAACATTATTCATATTATAGACATCTAATGGTACACACCTATCCGAATACATCCAGTGTAAATTATCTGGCTTTGCGTCAATTAGGATGGTTTTTATGTTGTTTTTACGCATGGAATATAAAATTTCTCTTGTATACGAGGCACCACCCAATACAATTTCGAACTTACAATTAACGTCAAATATATAACTATATATGTTTTTCACTTTTAATAAAATTGAACTGTTTCTTTTTACTAATTTCTTTATGAAATTTCTCATTATTTTATCTCATGATTGAAGGGTTAATATTCACATAATTCTTGCAAACTAAAAATAAGGAATGATTTATTAAAAATGCAGAAATAACTAAAGATACCACAATACCAGCGGAACCAAATATTAGAGAAAGGAACCACATCATAATCAAAGTGATTGGTACGACTACCGTGTAAACTTTCAAACCATAACTCTCTTTAGATGTCATATTAATTAGTAAGTCAGTAAAACCGTACATTGTAGCAATGAGATGAGTAAAACTAGCAGCAATAAGCAAAAAATACGCATCACTAAAATCACTGCCAAATACTTTATTTAATATCCAACGACCAAATAATAAAAATACAACAGTGGAAAACAATGATGCAGAAAAAGCAAATCTAGCATACTTCTTCATCTCGTACTGAAGCTCGTTCAGCATTTTCTTACTATAATATAATGCAATTTTAGAACAAGATATCGATGATATGACCGATATCATTATAGCACCTAATTGTGCTCCTCTCATCGCAACCCTATAAAGTGCTACGATTTCTATTGAACAAGTTGCCCCTATAATCATTAAAGCGACTTGAGGCTGAATAACTCGAAAACCGCGAATAAGCCCCAATTGAAATGCACTCTTCAACCAGTTTTTTAATTGAAAACTAACTCCATAAAAAATACTAGATCTACATATAAACAAAGTAAACGGCGCGATAATTAAAATAATCAAGCACGAAATTAATATTTGACAATGGATGATTTCCACCATTGACAAATCACGTTCTAAATAACTAGATAAGAGCAAAAAAAAGAGTAAAAATCCACTTTTCCCAACAGATCCTGGGATTTGCGATATAATGACCCTATGCAAACCATACAATATGGCTGAGCAAATGTTAATTAAGGAATTTAGCACTGCTAAAAATACAGCCAAGACTATATAATCGCTACTTAACCCAATGTAGGTAAATTTAAAAGCGTCTATAGCAATGAGACCGACAATAGATATTAAAAATAGGAACAATGAAGAAGATATTAAAATCCCAGAAATCTCTTTCCAATCATCAAAATTATTTGATGACGCAACTTTCCTTGTAATTAGGTCGGAAACACCAAACTCTAGGGGCATTGAGATTAATGCTGCCAATGCTATTAATAGGCTATACTCACCCAATCCTTCCACACCCAGTACATTCGCAATAATAATAGCAGTTATGACACTAAACAGTAAATCCGAGAACCTTATTGCTGTTGCATAAAATGCTGTGGATAAAAAGCCATTCACCACTTTCATTGATGAGAACCAGAGAAGTCTGCTAGAAACTCATGGAATGTTTGCGATTCTACATTTTTTTCATTTAAATATAGGAAAAAACATTCTAAATTAGAGTAGAATTTATCCTCATCAGTGTCATTAGTGATGAGATGGCTAGTACCGTTAACCAGTTCGGATGAATGTATCATATACTCTAAATGTGACGTATTATTCAACAAATTGTATCTGACTATCTTTTTCATTTCTTGCAAGTTATCTACTTTAGATCTCAGCATTGCTGGTCGATATGAGAATGTTTTTGATATTAATCGGCGAATAATATTACTATCCGACATTCTCAAAAAGTGTGTGCTTAGTATATTTGTACTCATTGGAACTTGGATTATCCCATTAGGCATTATATGAATATTCCTTTCCATAAAGCGAAAATCGTTTCCTCCCCCCCCTGATGGGTCACCTATAGCATTTTTCCAATTGAAACCTGGAACCACGCTACAGTCAATTCTTATGCCACATTCATATAGACTATCAAGAATTACGTCCGAAATGCTATATCTCCCCCCTCTATGAGATATTATGCTCATTTGAAATCTATCAGACAGGAACTTGTACATATAATCTATTTTGTTTCTTATTACTTTATCACTATATTCATGCAAATAAGGATGATATAGATAGTCATTGACCGTTAGGTTGCTTATAGGTGGAGAATTCCATGCATGTAAGTGTAATCCAACTTCTAAGTTTTCTTGATGACTTTCTATAAACCCCCTAAATATATCATTACTAGCAGCTTCAAAATTAGTTAGATATATAGGTTTGATATTATGTTTTTCACATAATAATTGAAACCTTTCTAATTTCTCAACATTTTTCGCAGAAATTACTCGAGGCCTTTCCCAAAGGTTATCACCTTCAGTATCAATAGTCATAAAAAAAGGGACTGTCATAATTAATCTTCCAAATTATTTAATCTTATACCATTAGAATCTTTCAATGATAAAATGGGTAATTCTTTGTTTGGCCAAAATATATTTATACTTTCATCATCCCATTTAATACTCAGTTCAGATTTCGGATCATAATAATTCGTACATTTATAAACAAACTCAGCTTCATCACTCGTCACGTAAAACCCGTGAGCAAACCCTTCTGGCACCCATAATTGACGTTTGTTTTCAGCAGATAAGTACTCTCCTACCCACTGCCCAAACGTCGGTGAGCCTTGTCGGATATCGACTGCAACATCAAATACCTCCCCAGACACCACTCGAACCAACTTACCTTGTGTATTTTCTGTCTGATAGTGCAAACCTCGCAAAATCCCTTTCTTAGATTTTGAATGGTTATCTTGTACAAATTTGGTTGGTTTACCCGTCACTAGCTCTTCAAATTGCTTTTGATTCCAGGTTTCCATAAAGAAACCACGTTCATCACCAAATACGCTTGGCTCTATGATTTTCACATCTGGAATACGTGTATCGATTACTTTCATTTTTTAATCCGTATACGCTTGAATATTATTTAATGCTACTTTCCAATCACTCGCTTCAATGAAGAAGTTCGTTATAATTTTCTCATTGCTTAAACGGGAGTTACTTGGGCGTTTTGCTGGTGTTGGATATTGGTCAGTGGTAATACTCGTTAAGCTTGGCTTATTTACAAGAACTCCTTGCTCAACAGCAACATCAAAAATGGCATCAGCAAAGTCAAACCAACTGACGTGAGGCAAGCCCGAGTAATGGTAAACACCGTACTCCACTGTCTCATCTTGAGTAATACACTTCGCAATTTGAATCAGTGCCTTAGCAATATCACCGGCATAAGTTGGCCCCCCAAACTGATCACCGACAATACTCAACGCGTCTCGAGTACGTCCTAATCGCAGCATGGTTTTCACGAAATTATTGCCGCTCTCGCCAAACACCCATGCCGTACGAAGAATGATGTGTTTATCGCACGCTTTCGCAACAGCCATTTCACCGGCTAATTTGCTTTCACCGTAAACACCTTGCGGGTTAGTCGCATCGCTCTCTACATACTCACCGTTTTTGTTGCCTTCAAAGACATAATCAGTTGAGACATGCAAAATGGCAGCCCCCATACTTTGTGCTGCTTGGGCTAAATGCTGTGGTCCATCACGATTAATCGCGTAAGAAAGTTCAACTTCCTCTTCAGCCTTATCGACAGCAGTGTGCGCTGCGGCATTAATAATAATGCTCGGCTTAAACTCAGCAACCGCCGCATTGATGGCATCTTGGTTAGTAATATCAAGATGATCTCTATCAAGCGCTAACACTTCAGTATTCTCATGGTTCGCTAACTGCTCAGTTAGACTCGAACCCACTTGGCCGTGGCAACCCGTAATTAAGATACGCATTAGCTTGCAACCTTTTTCTGAGTTCCAGCTACTAGACGTGTCAAATACTGACCGTATTCGTTTTTCATCATTGGTTTAGCGAGCGTCAATACTTGCTCATTACTCAGCCAGCCATTACGCCATGCAATTTCTTCTAAACAAGCCACCTTTAAACCTTGTACGTGCTCAATGGTTTGTACAAAGGACGACGCTTCATGAAGGCTCTCATGTGTACCTGTGTCTAGCCACGCAAAACCACGACCTAGTAGCTCCACGTTCAATGAGCCATCATTAAGGTACATCTCATTAAGCGTTGTAATTTCTAGCTCACCACGCTCAGATGGTTCCACTCGCTTAGCCATTTCTACTACACGGTTATCGTAAAAATACAAACCTGTAACTGCATAATTAGATTTTGGTTTTTCCGGCTTCTCTTCGATAGATACCGCTTTCATGTTTTCATCAAACTCAACAACACCAAAGCGCTCTGGGTCTTTTACTTGATAGCCAAAAACAGTTGCTCCAGATTCTCTTGAAGCTGCACTTTGTAGAGTTTGTGAAAACGACTGACCGTAGAAGATATTATCCCCTAGAACTAAACACACACTGTCATCACCAATAAACTCTTCGCCAATAATGAAAGCTTGAGCCAAACCATCAGGACTTGGTTGAATTGCATACTCAAGGTTAATACCAAAATCAGAGCCATCACCGAGCAAACGCTGAAAGCCAGCATTGTCTTCTGGTGTCGTGATGATCAAAATATCTTTAATACCAGCAAGCATTAAGGTCGAGATTGGGTAAAACACCATTGGCTTGTCATAGATTGGCAAGAGTTGTTTCGACACACCACGAGTAAGTGGGTATAGACGAGTACCAGAGCCACCAGCTAAAACGATACCTTTCATTACTTATTATCTCCTGTTACTACACCTAGACGCTCACGTTGGTAGCTACCATCTTGCACGTTTTGACACCACTTAGCGTTATCTAGATACCATTGTACTGTCTTACGAAGGCCCGTTTCGAAAGTCTCCTCCGGTCTCCAACCTAATTCACGTTGCATTTTAGATGAGTCAATAGCATAACGACGGTCATGACCCGGGCGGTCTTGAACGTAGGTGATTTGCTCTGCGTATTTGGTCTCTTTTGGTACTAACGCGTCAAGGATGTCACAAATCGTGTTAACAACTTCAATGTTTTTCTTCTCGTTATGACCACCGATGTTGTAAGTCTCACCAACCTTACCTTCGGTTACTACCTTGTATAGAGCGCGCGCGTGATCTTCCACAAACAACCAGTCACGGATTTGATCGCCTTTTCCATAAATAGGTAAATCTTTGCCTTCAA
This sequence comes from Pseudoalteromonas sp. G5_S1_14_S5, assembly GCF_054968605.1. Taxonomy (NCBI): domain Bacteria; kingdom Pseudomonadati; phylum Pseudomonadota; class Gammaproteobacteria; order Alteromonadales; family Pseudoalteromonadaceae; genus Pseudoalteromonas; species Pseudoalteromonas sp. G5_S1_14_S5. The sequence continues at coordinate 56,011 of NZ_JBQKUM010000025.1, forward strand.
GGGCGTTAAGAATGACTAGTGGGATCAGCTTTTCAGGGAAGTGGTAAGGACCATAATTATTCGAGCAGTTGGTTACAATAGTTGGTAGGCCGTAAGTACGTAACCATGCACGAACTAAATGATCGCTTGAAGCTTTTGATGCAGAGTAAGGGCTGGATGGCTCATAAGATGTCGTCTCTAAGAACATTGGGATCTCAGTTCCCTCTGTCACTTCATCAGGGTGTGGAAGGTCACCATACACTTCATCAGTAGAGATATGGTGAAAGCGGAACTCTGATTTCACACCTTCTTCAAGCGTGTTCCAGTATTCGCGAGTCGCTTCTAGTAGCGTATATGTTCCAACAATGTTGGTTTCGATAAACGCCGCTGGGCCAGTGATTGAACGGTCAACGTGCGACTCTGCCGCAAGATGCATCACCGCATCTGGTTGGTGCTCTTTAAACACTCGGTCTAATTCTGTACGATTACAAATGTCGACTTGCTCAAAGGTATAACGTTCAGACGAATCTACCTCAACAAGAGATTCTAAGTTACCGGCATAAGTGAGCTTATCAACGTTGACCACGCTGTCAGATGTATTCTTGATGATATGACGAATGACTGCAGAGCCGATAAAGCCAGCACCACCAGTGACGAGGATCTTCATAGTTTTCTCTTGTAGTATACTGTTTAGAACAACTCACGAACGTGAAGATGTATAGAATTTTTGAGGTTTAATCTCACGAGGATGTCTCCGTTAATTTGAAGCCATTGAGACACTTTTTATTCATTTTGAGACAGTCTATTTTCGACAATCTCTTATAAAACCTAGATTTTGCTGTCTTTTTAAAAACCGCCCCAATAGGCAACCCCAAAGTGGCTTTTCCGCATTTTGGCTGGCTATGCACTTGCATTTGGGCACGCTACCGCCCTTAGGTTTGGCTCCTAAAGGCAATCAATCCTGTTTTTTCACCGTACTTCATTGTTTGCGGTTTTCATACGGTTTTTTCAGGGGCGAAATTGTAACAAAGTAAGTGCATATTGACCAGTTTGAAATTTGATCAAAACTCACAATGCGTTTATCCAACGAAAGCATTGTACGTCTTGCAGGTATTGCTTTCCTATGTAGTATCGGTTTTCTTGTGCTGCATCACAGTAGCGCTTTTCTATGTCGATGAATATTTTGCCATTGCGGTACAAAGAGACAAAACTGGGGTTGGTGTTCACCGCCAGCATTGCTTTGATTTCAGTTCGGGTTAAGCCTTGTGGGTAATGGCTCACCAGCAGCTTTAAGAACTCTCCAATTCGCCCGTCTACTCGCGCGACCTCTTTGGCCAACAACGTGGCTTGTTGTTCGGTGGTCAGTTTTTTTAAGCTTGTATCGTCCATGTTATTTTCTTCCTTGTTTACATTACTGCTCACTTCCGTTGTGTGGTTTGGGTTGCGCCGTGCTTGGCTTCACTCCCTTTTATCTTTCAGTTTCGTCTTTCATCTGCGCTTTCGATTGAATGAGCGCTTTAATGCGTTCTTCAAAAGGGTTATGGGTGTTATTGCTTTGGTATTCGGCCAGTGCTTGGGCCACAGGCGTTGTGCTTTGTTGACTATGCTGATGCGGTAAGTGCTTAGTTCGCGGTTGCTCTTTAGTAGGGTTTGCTTGTGAAAGCTTCATTGGCGGTTTGCGCTTGGTTGGCCTTGCCGCTTTGGTTCGCTTTATTGGTGTGAACGCTCCCTGTTTGGTTTTGGCTTTGGCTTTGGCGCTTCTTCTTAGCCAGCCATTCACAAAATGGCCAATGTGCTCAAACGGTTTACGTTTATCGGGGTTAATGTACAACCAAGCTTGCATGGCGTGCAGTTGCTGCAGCACGTCTAAGTTGGGGTAGGAACTTTCTAGTATGGTAAAGAATTCATGATAAATCGGTGCGCTGCCCTCTTGGGTGAGCAGGTGAATCACCACGTCATCGGGGCTTTGGGAATCTGTTCTTTTGGTGTCCAAGCTTTTGGTGTCCGCGTTTTTGCTCTTCAGGCTGTGTGTATTCCTTGTGGCTGCCTCCCCCATTTCAGCATCTATGTGCGCTAAGTGACCGCCCGCAACCGTGGTCGTTTTTAGGCTCACCCCTGTTTTATGTTCTTTATGAGAGATTATGTATGCCAGAGGATCCCCCTCCGTGTTGGAACGGCTGGCCTCCTGGTGGGTGTCGGATTGACCCATAGTCGGGTTGTGATTGGCTACTGGCTCAATTACCGGTACAGCGGCGGGCTGTAGGGTGTCATGCGTTAAGTCACGCTGTTCAATATGGCAACCTTCGGGCACACGCAGTTGGTACAAGTTGCTGCGCTGGCGCCCTGAATCATCAAAGCGCTTTATCCGCTGTAAAAAGCCTTGTTTTTCCAGCTCGTTAACGTGGCGTGTCACGGTTCTTAGCGACACTTCGCAATATTGCGCTAAGTAATTTAAAGAGGGGAAACACACGCCGCGCGCGTCGGCATTATCGGCCAATTTTAACAGCACCAATTTGCTGATCGGCGAGCCGGTTTTCAGTGGCATAAAAGAAAGAATGAGAGAAACACACATCATTAACGCTCCTGGTTATCGGTTATTCATAAACCTTCTTCATGAAACTGATTCATAAAGAAAAGCCTTGATAAAGTGACCATTAACACCGCTTTTTCAGGGTTAGGGGCATCCATAAGGGCGAGAGGCGGCATCACATACTCTGTTTTTCCTGTTTACTCTCATCGATATGCAACAAGAACATCTTTCAGGTTTATTCCCTTCGAGACACTTCTCATTTTTTGACCAAGCCTTGGTTATTGATGAGCAGCCGGCGACCCTAATCCGCCATCGTGAATTACATTGCCCTTCCCATGCAGCAATAAGGTGATGAATGAAGGCGATTGTTTCTCTTTTTATTTCAGCGTACCAACCCGGAATGGCGAGCATCGAGTGCCGTTATTTTAAAGGCCTGTACTTTGAAAAGGCTTATTCCGAAGCCCCCAGATATGAGGATATTTGTTGGATGATCAGTCGAGCGCGGCGCAGCCAGCCACTGGGTTATTACGTGATGTATTTACGTTATGTCGGCTACCACTCTGGTTATGCAAAAGCCGTCGCCACCCGTTTGCGACAACACATTGCATTACACCCTAATTTAAAAGAATCGTTATCCATATCTCTCATCGCCTATTTACAACAACACGAGGATTTATTTTGTCACACACTCCACCAGCAACTGATCGAGTTTCACACTCACCCTTAACAGAGCCTAGCCTGCCAGAACAGGCCCGCTCGCCCGATCATATAGACACACAACCAACGCGACCACGAGAGCTAAAAACAACACTACAGCTTGTTCCTTCGTTAGCGCCTTGTTTGCCCTCGGCCTCTTATTCCTTCAGCTTGGTGTCGCTCTTACTCCGGTTGCCTCATTGCCCGCCCTACTCTTTTATTACTGTGCATTGCAGCGCCTCGCCGCCACAGCAAGATGTAGACGTGGCCGAGATTCGCCAATGGCATAAAAAGAAAGGCTGGCGCGATGTGGGGTATCACTTTGTGATTCGTCGCAGTGGGGATGTCGAACTTGGCAGGCCACTATCACAAACCGGTGCGCATGTGAAAGGGCACAACAAGGGCAATATTGGGGTTTGTTTGGTCGGCGGCTGTAATGCCGAGCGGCAACCAGAAGATAACTTCACACTTGCGCAACGTAAGGCACTGTTTGGCTTACTGGCGGCGTTGCAAGAACAGTTCGCTATTTCAGATGAAGCGGTAAAGGGGCATAAGGATTGGGGCGTGAATAAGGCGTGTCCGGTAGTGAGATTAAGAGCAGATGGGGGATGCGAGTAAACGAGATGCGAAAAGATTAGGAGCAGATGTGAGTGGCGCGAGAACAAGGAGCGAAGAGACGAAAAGCAGATTCCAGATACTTCGTTCCTCGCCTCTAAAGCAACAGAATGGCGAATGACGGCGTCGTGAGGTTATTAACTTAATAAAACGAGTCGTCCCTACAGTGAGGGAGGAACGTGATAGGGAATCTCATTCAACGGATAAACGGTAGGGGAGAGGCCTCGCTAAGGTTGTCGAACTATAATGTTAGTCAGTCAAAGGTTATATATGCGGTCAAAGGCTATATAGGCGGTCAAAGCCAATCAATACACTAAGGAGCAGTATGACGTTGTTCGGGAGAATATTTGGAAGCCAGTCTTCCATTAGCAAAGGGTTAGAGGCACTCACCAACACAGGAGATGCGATGTTTTTTACCGATGAAGAAAAAGCGAAGCACAAGCTGGCACTACTGAAAGCGTATGAACCTTTTAAATTGGTGCAACGCTACATTGTGTTGTTGTTCACCATCCCTTATGTGGCACTGCATGTGATGGTGATTCTGGGTTGTATGCACGGTTACGATTGGCAGCCGTTGGGGGAAATGACCAATGAAGCGTTTGGTTATCCGGTGCTCGCGGCGATTGGATTGTATTTAACGGGTGGGGTGATAAAAAAATAGAGGCGAGTGACGGGTAGCGAGGTTCGAAGGGCTCAAAGCGGATGCGGGTAGCGAGATTCGTGTAAACGAAGGGCTTGAAGAGCGAAAGAAGCAGATTCCAGAGACTTCGTTCCTCAC
>NZ_JBQKUM010000026.1:0-60484 GCF_054968605.1 Pseudoalteromonas sp. G5_S1_14_S5
CGGTGGAATATATTGCCCTATTCTACTCTTCAAAATGCCCCAATTTTGCCCCAAAGACCACTACTGCTTGTGCAGATTGCCCCAAAGGGTCGCTATACCCCTATATTACTGTTTATCGGGCAAATTTAGGGAATCTGGTTATATTTGATTGGCGATTTTCTTTGTTATAGATGGAATAAGCTAACCTATTCCAGCCTTCAAATTGCCCCAAAGATAATAAATGGTTTCGCTCGATGCTACCAACATTGGGGTTTCACCGTTTCTGAGCCCTCAAAAAGCGACCACACCCACCCTAAGCCATTGAAGATAAAGACTTTATACCCTAAAAAATAATAACCTTACTTTTTTTGGTGTAGTTATGATGTAATAATGGTGTAGTTATACAGTAGTTTGAAAAGCCCATTTTTCTCTTAAAAATACCTTCTTCTGAGCATCTCATTTTAATCAAAAAAACTACACTCCTACCCTACTAAACACCCCTTAGCTCCCATTTCTTTACAACCTTCACTTACGTTTTCTAAACAGGTTTTTTCATCAGTTGCTCTAGGCAAAATTTGATCAAGAGCGCAATCAAACACGAATCAAACAATGGCCGTAAATCAAAAATGCCCCGTTCCTTCTCAGCGCTAAAGTCTAACCACAATCTGCAATTGTAAGTTTGCCTTACCTGCCGTTATCCGAGAGAGTGCCGACGTAAGCTTTTTAAAAATTATGCGTCATCTTGCAATCTAATGGTCAATACATATCACTAACCTATTGATTGTTAATTGAACTACGTTCACAAAGATTGCATGATAGGAGTATGAAAAACGGCTGAAAGCCGTTTAAAAAGCGTTAGCATTCGACAGGAGATAACATGTATATTTTGGTAGTAAGTTCGAGCTTGGATCCAAATAGCCGAAGTCGTCAAATCGCTAAGCTATGTATTGACGAACTACAATCGTTGGATAGACAAATTAAATTTGTTGATTTGGCGGAGCTTGATGTGCCAAATTTTGACAATGACAAAATATATTATACGGAACAATATAAGGCGTTACATAAGTTAACGTCTGAGGCGAGTGGTATTGTTTTATGCAGCCCAATTTATAACTGGGGATGTTGTTCTGAGTTAAAGAAATACATTGAATATGTTGGGTCTACACCTCCTGATGGTAGCTTAACTGGCGCACTCTTCGATAAAGTGGTGACGTTTGTAACCTCAGCAGGGCTACCTCATAGTTACATGGCTGATTCTGCGCTCTCGACGTCACTAAGCATTGATTTCAAGTGTATTATCAATCCTTACAACTTGTATGTTCATAATCGTCACTGGGTCAATGATACCCTTTCGGATGAAAGGCTACCCAGGCTTGAAAAATCTATGAAAGTAATGGATGAGCTCTGTAGTTTATTAAGTGCTAGAACATATAAGTCTGGGTGGGAACTATAATGCTGACAAACTGTTCAAGAGGGATTCGCAACGCGTGGCATCTTTGGTTTGCAATTAATTCAGTGGTTACGGCGCTATACAGAAACAATTGTTGTGCGTTTCGGGCTACTTAATCGGGCGTTATGTTTGCAAGCATACCTAGAGCTAACTAAGCAGGGAGAGTTTAAATGTTTAGTCTAAAAATTCATGATGAGTTAAGTCTAGAGTTAATTAATTATCATCGAGTTGGAGAAGTATTCAGCATAATTCAAGAACAGAATGTATATTTATCGGAGTGGATGGCGTGGCCAGCACATACGAAAGAAATTGAGCATTACAAGAATTTCGTAAAAGATTCATTGCATAAGTATGCTGATGGAAAATCTCTAGTGTGCTTCATACTCTACAAATCGGATGTTGTCGGTTGCATAGGTTTTAACTATATCGATCTGACTCTAAAAAAATTAGAAATCGGTTATTGGTTATCACAACATCTTCAAGGCAAAGGAATTATGACATCAAGTTGTAAGTTCTTAATTGATTGGGCATTTAAATATCTTGATATTGACAAGGTAGAAATACCAGTAAGTGAGGGAAATATGCCGAGCCGTGGTGTTTGTGAGCGCTTGGGTTTTGTTCAAGAGGGTATAATCACAAACGCAGAAAACTTAAACGGACGCATAACAAATCATATTTATTACGCTATGTTACGCGAAAACTGGAAGCAAACATAACAAGAGACCATGGTTTCAAGATGCTTTTTCATACCTGATCTTGATGCAACTAAGTCATTTAAGCTGACAAGCTTTTGTCCAAAAACGTTTTAGCGCCACAAACATTTAGAATGGATGAGAAGCTTGCAAGGTACGATACCGTTACGCATCACGCTCGAAAGCTAAGTTGAATATTAGCCAGTTCGCGTCATACCAGTGGTGGTGGCCATAGAGTACGAAAAATTTTTATTTCGCGAGGTGTAGCCGCGTTTGCTTACTCTCTACTCCTAAAAGAACCTAAGTTCTATTTTTAGTAAGACCATAATCAATCGATATTACAAGAGTTGATAACATTAGAAAGCATTCTAAATTGAACGTACTATTCATATTCAACGCTCTAATTGACTTCGACTTACAATAGTCCTCCCTTGCTATTAGAATCAATACTATCAATAACTTCACAGATACTTTGCCTCTAAGATTACTGTTTACTCATACAGCGCCTGGTGATAATTTATCCAAAATTCATACACAAAAAGGATAATTATGACTACATCGAACAGCAACCAAGTAGCCTTTTTAATTGCAGCTATTGGTATTTTTTTAGTTTGGCGATTCTCTGAATGGCTAGGGCTACCATTCGATATCGGTTTGGAAGTTCTTGGTAAAATAACTTTAGCTACTGCTTGTGCTTTGTTTTGGAAGTTCGCATTCAATTATAGCTATTCTAGCTTTTCAATTTGGCCACTTTTTCTAGCTGCATTTTACTCTTCGTGGTTTCCTGCATTAGATTATTGGGGAACGACCTCAACCGCCATTTCATCTTACGATTATTATGTTAGCTCTCAAGTTGAAGTTTCCACGGCCTGGTACGCACTTTGGTATGTAAAAGTTGTTACTAATATTGCTATACTTGTCGGTGGCTATACGCTTGATAGCAAATTGACCCAATACTAATACTGTGAACACTATTAGCTCCCAGTCTCTTCTCGATTGACATGATGGGAGCCATTCTTTGAGTCATTCCAAATCTGCACCACTATCGCTTGTAACGAAACTCAATGCCCCCAAAATCTAGCCCTACACTCGTTCTTGTTAGGTAGCATCTCAGATATAAACTTCTCAAAAGAGAACTTGCCCAACTTGGTGACAAATCACATCGCTCAGCAATAAGTTGCGCTGTCACTTCCTCACCCTGCTTTATCGAATCTAATACCTTTAATTGTGTCTTGCTTAACTTCACCCATTTCACCTGGTGCGGGACAAGTCGCGCAGCAGCCACTAAAGCGTGACTCACCTCACCTTTTTGGTCAAAATTACCCATGCTAATACTGTCCTTTGCAATTATGATCTCAATGGCTTTTACTTGTTGATCTAACTGATCATTTTTAATGTGAACGTTTTTTAAAAATCAGCTATAAAACAGTCTCGCCAGCAATTTTTTAGCCAAGAATGATACGTTTTAAGAGCTTCTGACTTCTGCAGCTCGATGTAAGTGTGGATATACGCTTGTTCCAGTTTTCCCTTTGCATGATTCAACAATGTTTCTGCAACCAGGTAATCAATCCCGATATCCGCCCACACAGTACGCGCTAACTTTCTTAAGTCATGACCCGTCCATTGACCATTCGCTATGGCTCTGATCATCTGAGTGGCATCAGCGCTTGATATTGGCCTCAAGTCTCGCTTAGAAGAAGGAAAGAGATTGTTCCCCTTGTAATGATTCGCCAATTGCCAGGCTTTGTAGGCCTGCAGCAAACTGACCCATTCATCGGTGAGTGGATATAAGATCTCTTTTCTTGTCTTCGCATCACGTATCGGGACCTTCCAACGCTTGGTGACAAAACAAATGTTGCACCACTTCGCTTTTCGCGTTTCACCAATGCGGGTACCGTGGCTCACCATCATCAAGCACAACATCCGAGTCAATGGCTCGGCTTCACCAAACTGCTGAAGTAAGCCTGGTGTATGTCCGACGAGCAAGTTACAGCCCTTTGGTTTGATTTTGGCCTTCACAAAGTCAGTAAACACCATGTCATTGAGCGGGTTATGGCCGATTTTGTTCATCTTTTTCGCCTGGTTAAATGCCACTTTTAACGCCTGAAATATCGAACGAATATAACTGATGGAGTACAGCCCCTCGCGTAACGGCTTCATCAACTGTTTTTCAATCTCACGATGAGAAAGCCCCGCGATCTCAACGCCGTGAAGACGAGAAATGAAATCTGATAGAAAAAGAAAAGGCGCTCAATTGAGCGCCTTTCTTATATCTACTATCCTACTATTTAGTTGTTTTTCAGCCACACATCTTGATTTTGTGCCGCTTTCTTCTTCTTTTTCTTCTTGCCTGTGCCAGCAGGTGGCGCAACAGGTTTAAGCGCTGCAATCAGTTCAGCAACCGCTTCTGCATCAACCTCAAAACCTTCGATTTGTTCACGCTCAAGACGAATCTTGTTCTTCTTCTCGATGATTTTGAAGTGATGGTAGTCTTCGTGATCGATCAGAGATAGTGCTAAGCCAACCTCACCGGCACGACCACTTCGGCCAATACGGTGCATGTAATCTGATGGGCTACGCGGTAAATCAAAGTTGATAACTACTGGAAGCTTTTCGATATCCAGACCACGTGCTGCGATGTCTGTCGCGATCAGAACGTCGATCTCGCCAGATTTAAAATCTTCAAGGATACGTGTACGAGAACCCTGCCCTTTATCACCGTGGAAGACTTCTGCAATGATGCCACGCTTATAAAGCTTGTCTGCTAGGTGTTCACAGCTGTTCTTTGCATTCACGAAGATCAGAGCTTGGCGCCATTCGTGTTGCTTGATTAAATGCGCTAATAGAGCGGTTTTGCGACCTTTCTCTACTTCGAATACGCGCTGAACCAGTGTACTTGCGTTAGCGCTTTGCAGTTGAACCTCTAGAGGGTCATTAAGTAGCTCTTCAGTTAGAGCTTGAACTTGCTCAGGGAAGGTGGCAGAGAACAACAGAGTTTGCTTTTTGCTCGGTAATAGCTTCAAGATAGCGCCTAGTTCTTCTGTAAAACCAAGGCTTAACATACGGTCGGCTTCATCAAGCACTAATGTGTTCACTTTATCAAGCTTGATTGCGTTGCTTGAGATTAGGTCAAGCAGGCGGCCTGGCGTCGCCACTAAGATATCCGTACCGCCGCGTAACGCTTGCATCTGCGTGTTCACAGACACACCACCAAATACACAAACTGTCTTAATCGCACCGTTAAAGTGAACAGCGTAAGACTTAACGCTGTCAGCAACTTGCTTCGCCAGTTCACGAGTAGGCACTAAGATAAGACCAGAAACGAAGTTACCTTTGCCCGAACGACGGCCTAAAGGTGCGCCTTCATGGATCTGTTGTAACAGAGGAAGTGCAAATGCAGCGGTTTTGCCAGAACCCGTATTCGCACCTGCAATCAAATCACGTCCTGCTAACACACTAGGAATAACTTGCGCTTGGATAGGTGTTGGCTGTTGATATTCAAGCTCACGAAGGCGAGCCATCAGTGGAGAAATTAAGCCAAGATCAGAGAAGTTGGTTGGTGTCGTGGTGTTAGTCATTAATTGCAGGAACTCAAAGCTAAAATAATAGCCCGCTATATTAACGTACTTCAGCACTATTACGTAACTAAATCACCTCTTTCTAACCAGTCACAGCAAATTAAACCAATTCACACTCTATGAAACGACAGCGCGACCAGCTTTATCGCCTCCATAGGTTGTTTGCCGTGAGTTTGCTTTACGCCGAGCTAGTTTAACCACCCTGCTACCGTTTGTTCAGGTGTATATGAGTTGTGCCCTGTTAGCCACACTGCAATAGCATCGGGTTTGGCGACTACGGCGTGAAATCCACATTGAATTGCCATTTCGATTCACCACGCTGGTAACCAGCGTAAACTACGACGAAATCGTGCTTTAACTTTTTGCCTCTGTTTTACCCTGCTTTAACACTAGTGGCTTCGTTCATAACCAATAAAGCGACATGATCTACATAGCCACCTTTGTAATTGACCGTAAGCTGCATTTGGCGTGTAACATACTTTGCCCCTTACAGATTCGACGTATCTAAAGGCCTAGACACATCACTTCTTCTTTCAGATTCAAACTCATCCAGATACAAAAACGCCAGCTTGAGAAGCTGGCGTTTTTTCAATTCTTTATTTCATCTACTCTATGCTTTTGCGCTTAAATTAACGGTTGATACCGATATCGCGCTGCATGTGACCAGATAGGTCGCTTGCGTAGTAACTACGTGGAGAGTTGTCTACGAAAAGAATATCAAAAATGTGTGCAATCAATCCTTTGAAGTTAACCGAGTAGGTCTTCTTATCCATAGAGTTAGGAACAGCGATAGTATTCATTTGTATTGCTTGAGCCATGATTGCCTCTCTATAAACTTGTTTGTATGTATCATTCTGATGGCAAGAATAATAAGTGATCTTTTGCAGGTTAAAAAATGACTAAATTTAGACCTTTAGATTAGTTTTTCTAATAAAACAAACCATTAACAACACTTCAAAATACCTATTCAACAATGCTGACTAACAATTCACAATAATGCTTAAACCATGAATTTAGTCTAAAAAGACTACAAGAGAAGGTGGTCAACATCACAAAATATTTACATAAATAAATTTCTTGCTTCATTGATCACGTATAACTTATCGAGTTTTCGATAAGTTATATTTGTTTCAACTTACTTGTTTTGTAGCTGGCTTCTTTGCGTAAATCGACGCTATAACCGCAATCGTCATGGTAGAAACCAATACCGCTAGAGACCAGTGTGTCGGGATAGCCCACTCGCTATCAACCAGTAGCATTTTCACACCAATGAACACCATGATGAATGATAGTGCAGCTTTTAAGTAGATGAGCTTGTCCATCATGCCTTGCAGTACAAAATACAGAGAACGCAGGCCAAGTAATGCAAAGACGTTAGCTGCAAGTACAAGGAATGGTTCTTGAGTTACCGCGAAGATCGCTGGTATAGAGTCCAAAGCGAACATTACGTCCATCACAGCTATCGCACCTATCACCAACATCATTGGTGTCAACACACATTTTGCACCTTGTTTTATCATCAAAGCTGTGCCATGAAAATCTTCTGTCACTGGCATAATTTTACGAAGTAGCTTTTCAGGTAGTGTATTCACACTCTCCTCTTTGCCCTTGTCTAATGCTAGTTTGAGACCTGTAACGATTAGGAACGCAGCAAATACATAAAGCACCCAGTGGTATTCAGTGAGTAATTGCGCGCCTAACGCGATCATGATTGCACGTAACACCAACGCGCCAATAACCCCCAAAGAAGTGCACGAGGTCTCAGATGTTCAGGAACTTGGTATTGCGCGAGGATCATCGCAAACACGAATAAATTATCGACACTAAGTGATTTTTCCAACAAGTAACCAGTAATAAATGATACGGTCGCTTTCTGTGCAGTGTAATCACTGTTTGGCGCGTAAATATCCCAAAACAGGTAGATAGAACCTGCAAACAAGAATGCTAGCAAGAACCAGAAAACACTCCAGATTGCCGCTTTTTGGATTGTGACGTTACCTCCACGAGTCTGATAGAGATCAATAGAGACGAGAACGACCGTCAGTAGGAAAAATCCCACATAGGTGGTTATGATTGGCGATAAAAAAAGGATTCACTATTGGTAGTTAAAAGAGGTTGAGTTGAGTTCATGATTCCTCCGGGCGGAAGAGCTGGGCAAAGACCTTCCGCAAACAAAGCATATCAAGGTCCACATCGGATCTTGACTGTGATTGCGTTGGTCTCGTTGAAGTAAAATACGGGATTTCACCTTTACGCACCGGATAGACACTTGGCCTAACGAGATGACGATACGTAAACTTGCGCTAACTAATCCCCAAACGCATGGATAGTATTCCGCAAACTTTGTTTCGTCTAGGTAAATTTTCAGAAATGACTAAAAAATTGAATGAATAAAAAAGAAGCAAAACGCTTCTTTTTTATTTGCGTCCGTTATCAATACGAAACTCGTATTGATTCCGACAACACCACTCATGCTGTTAGCTCGCTCTGAAGCAAACTAACAACACGTTAAGATACTGAGCCTAGGTATGCTATATTCCCGCCATTGGAACGAAATATACTAATGCAGACCAAACAGAAACCCAGCCAACAACAGCGGCTGCATCCAACCAATCTTTCCTATTCATGCTTTGCCTCCACAGGAACTTGCCATAGAAACTAAGCATAAACAGTGCCAATTTTATAAATGGTTCATTTTGCAGATGTTTACCTAAAACACTCCATGCAATTTAGTGGCTCGTTGTATTTTAGTGACTCTGGATTGTCTTTTAAAAACGCAATAAAGCAGTCGGCCATCGAATAAGTCGTTACGATACCGTCACCAATCATATCCAGTACAGCGTTGTAACCCTCTTTCCCTTTCATTGTGTAAGCCGAAGATGCGCCTCGGTAAATACGTTCACGGGAAACTGGCTGCCAACCTGACTCTTCTGAATGAATTTCCAAGTGATGAATACGGTGCCCGATTGGCGCTTCTTTGTGGTAACAAAACCTTAAGTTATGGGTATAAGGAAAGCTGCCAGATCCTGTCCCCACTACGCCGTTATCCAATGCATTATTGATGGCACCTTCTAGCATAGCGGCAATGGTCTCGCCTCTTATATCATATATTCCAATAGGTACGGCAAACGGTAGTATCTTTCCGGCAATATCGGCAACGGACACATCACCGCTATTGAGTGAGTTTCTTACCCCACCAGAGTTATGGATGGCGAAGTCTACCCGATGACCTTTTTGGTTCATAAAATAATGGAATGATTGTGCGACGAGCGGTGCTAGTTGGCTCGGTCCATTTTCGTCAGGGATTCGAACATGGCGAAGCTTTGTGTCTGCATGAGCAATTACTTGTTGCTGCAGTTTACTGACCCTAGGCTGATACTTATCCGTAAGGATGCTTTGCAGCTCAGGATCTTTCTTACACACCGATATGTTCGGGTGATTATTAAGATACTCAAACGCCATATCATGAGCATCGTCCTGCCCAACCTCACTCAACTTAGCATCTATAAATAGTCGACGCCCTAACAATAATTCATTTTTACCGTTGAACTGAATCACTTTACCCTGTGTATCAAACTCTATTTCGCAATGGCCGAGGCTCATTGCGTGAAAGCCAGCTTGCACGACGTAGGTATCGCCCACTTTAACGCCGTAGTCATCGTCCTTAACCAGGCCGATACCCGAGAAATCACCTTGTAATCGGTGGCTGTGCCCGCCAACAATCACGCCAATACCAGATACATTAGCCGCAAGCTCTAAATCGGCTTCGTAACCAAGGTGACTGAGTAAAACAATTTTATTGATACCGGCTTTATGAATCTGTTCTATTGTCGCTTTCGCAGTTTCTAGCGCATTTTCAAATGGTGTATCGATATCAGGGTTGGCAATACTGGCCATCTTGTCGATACTCAATCCGAAAATAGCGACTTTTTCGCCATCGAACTCCTTCGTTATAAAAGAAGCACTTCGTGTTTCAGTTAAGTAAGGTTTAACAATTTCGTTGTCCGCTAACGTATGAGTTTTATTGATATCCTCATTCGACAAATTCCAGTTACCAGCTAAGAATGGAAATTGGATCTTCTTTGCGAACATAGCAACAGGTTCATTACCCATGTCCAATTCGTGATTACCAAGGGTCATTGCGTCTATATTCAGCGCATTCAGTAGATCGGCGTTGGCTTTACCTTTGAAGAGTGAGAAGTACAAAGTGCCTTGAAAGCAGTCCCCAGCGTGAAGGAAAAGGGTTCCAACCTTTTGTCGTTGGGCGTCTTGTTGAATCTGTTTAAAGCGTGTTGCAATTCGAGCGAAACCACCAGCACTGACATAAGGTTCAATGATGTGGTTGTTCATTTTAAGTGATAGCTGTAATGACGTTGGTTCAAAGTATGAGTGGGTGTCGTTGATGTGTGCCAACACAATCTTTGTTGGCTTATTCTTTTTAGTCATATTTTCTTCTCTCTTTGTCCCTTCATACTAGGTCGGGAATCATGACAGAATCGTGAATTTTATGAAACTGCACTGCAAAAAAATACTCGATATAGATCAAAAACCTCATTTTGCGGCGTATAAACAAAGATTGGGTTTTGTGACAGACGAGCATACCGATTATCTATTTTTCGATTATGATTAAAGATATCTGTTAGCTTTCAAACAATTAGCAGAGCCTTCCGTTAGGAGTAAGCCTATGCAACTAGAAAGAATCGAGATTTCTGGCTTTCGAGGTATCAAACGCATGTCATTGGCGTTTGACGAGCTAACCACGCTTATTGGTGAAAATACTTGGGGTAAGTCTTCATTACTGGATGCCCTTTCCGTCGTTCTTCCTTCAGACGGTGTGCCATACCACTTTGAAATGACCGATTTTCATGTCGATTACTCAGTTTCACACCCGCAGTCTCAACATCTCCAAATCGTCCTGTCGCTCAAAGCCAACGACAAGAGCGAATTGAATGCAGGCCGTTACCGCAAGCTCAAGCCCATCTGGGTCCAAGATGAATTTGGTGTTTGTCGCATTTATTACCGAATCAGCGCGACGTTGGAGCAATACGAAACCACCACCCACTATGCATTCTTAGGGTTAGATGGTAATCCTCTCAAACTGCACCATTCAGAAAAACTCGCACAAGAATTAATGACCTTGCATCCGGTCATTCGCTTACGCGATGCAAGGCATTTTGATCGCCCTTTCAACGCTAAGACGGTCACGCCAAACGGGAACGGAAATTCAAACAATGGCAATGGCAATGGCAATGGCAATGGCAATGGCAATGGCAATGGCAAGAATGGTAACGCGCGCCAAGCTAGAATCGAAAAGCGAATCGATAATACCTGCCGTCGTCTAATGGCGATCCCTGGTCATGTAAACAAAGGTGAAATGCGCAGTAGCTTACAGTCGATGCAAAGCTTGGTTGGACACTATTTCTCTTTCAAAAGTAGTTCTCGCCGTAATCCAAGAAAACAGAGAGATGGATTGCTCTATTCTGCTGGTGCTAACGACCAGAGTATCCACCAGCTCGTAGAAGAAACCAATAATAAACAAACACGCCTGTTGTTCATGGGTTTATTAAACGCTTACCTCCAAGCTAAAGGGCCAAACGAATTGAGGCGTTGTGCACGCCCACTTTTGATCTTAGAAGATCCAGAGGGTCGATTGCACCCTACTCACTTAGCAAGAGCTTGGAGCCTATTACAAAAGCTGCCGATGCAGAAAATCCTTACTACTAATAGTGGTGAGTTGCTTGCCGCTGTTCCATTGCAATCAATTCGCCGTTTGGTTCGTCAATCAGACAAAACCATCGCTAATCAATTGAACATGAATCACTTCAGTAAAGATGAACTAAGGAGAATTGGTTTTCATATTCGATTCCACCGATCTGGTGCACTGTTTGCTCGATGTTGGTTGTTAGTCGAAGGTGAAACAGAGGTTTGGCTGTTTAACGAATTAGCCAACCAATGCGGATATAACCTTGCTGCTGAAGGTGTACAGATCATTGAGTTTGCTCAGTCTGGATTAAAAGCGCTAATTAAAGTCGCACAAGAGTTTGGTATTGATTGGCATGTGGTTACTGATGGTGATGCCGCAGGTAAAAAGTACGCCGCAACAGTTCACTCTAAGCTCGGTAACGACCAAGAGCGACATCGCTTAACCGAGCTACCTGATAAAGACATAGAACATTATTTGTATATGAATGGGTTTGAAAGCTTTTTCAGGGACATGGTTAAGATCCCATATGACCACCCTATTCCACCGAAAAAAGTGGTGGCTAAAGTTTTGAAGAAACATGCAAAACCTGACCTAGCTTTGGCGATCGTTTCGCATTGCGAAAATCGCGGCCAAGAATGTATCCCACTGCTGCTGAGGTGGACGTTGAAACGAGTGATCACCATGGCAAACGGGAATACCTAGGTCTTTAGCTTCTCTGAAAGATGGTATCAGTCCTTCTGCGAAAAAGCTTATTGGATTCTTATAACCACCAAAAACAAAAAAGGCACACCAAATGGTGTGCCTGTACAAATTGATATACAAATTAATTGGGGGTTATCTTGCAAGAGTTCACAGTAACTTGAGCATCATTGCTTAACGTATTCGTTAGGCTTTCGCTTGCTTAGCGTGTTGTTTAACCACTTCCGAAGATTGAGTTGATTTTGCGTGAAGCCATAAGCCCGTTGCTTTCATCAAGTATCCAAATAGGCCACCAAGCAGTAAAGAAGGCACAACCAGTTGCCAATCACCACCTGCAGCAAACGTCGCGCAACAACCAATGAAGGTTCCTGGGATATATCCCAACCACGCTTGTTTTGCTTGAATACACATAAAGAAAGCGACAATAGCAGTAATTACATAGCCAAGAATCTCTAACCCAGCGAAGGTTGAGCTTTCGATGATTACCATTGCCCAGAATACGCCTGTCATGTTGGTTAATAAGCTACCCGCCAACCCTTTAACACCACCGATTGGCGAAGCAAAGTAACTGGTGCAACCTAAGAAGCCCGCCCATGACAATAAGCCAAAAGAGACAGCGATCCATCCCCAAAGACCTGACAAAATACCTGTTGTTAATGAAATCGCGACTAATGTACTCATACTATTTCTAAAGCCTAATTACGTTATTCAACGCAACCGGTTTTAGCCTCACCTAAAATCAAGTAAACATACTATGGTAAGAACGCCTTCTTTTTGGTGATCTCAATCACATTAATAATGTACGCAAATGAGCATATATCACTATATAGAGACCGAAATCGCTTATTCAACATATTTGGTTATTGGTGTTAGTATTGAATAGCTACTAAAGAACTGACGGTTTGCCTTTCATCATGCGCTTGCCTTCGCGCTTGATACATTCAGCAAGCGGGTTTTCTGCCATGTCTGCACGCCAAATGAATGAAAGCGTTCGTTCCATTTCGAGCTCGGGCACATTTAAAGTAACCAATTGGCCTGATTCAAGAAACGGCTCGACATCGAGATCACCAATTAAGTGATGAATAGAGCTATCAAAAACTTTGCGGGTACCAGAGCCGCGTTCACGCAAAACCATTTTGCCTGATCTAACTGTGCCAAGCTGACACGTTCACGCTTCGCAAATGGGTGATTTATGGTGTCAAGACTACATCCCAACTAAAGGCCAAAAAGTCGTAGACCTAATGAGCCATGACGTTGTGTCCATCGATGCAAACGACAATCTAGTTGATGTGGCTGAGAGCCTACGTATCGACAAGGAGCATCTGTGCCCTACTACTAGCATGGGCTTCTCGACTCGACTGACTTCTCTTTCTCTAGAAGAACGAGCTAAAGCGATGAAAGTAAGCCAACCACACATGCTTCCAGTATTAGAAAACGGTGTAATGGTGGGTGTTCTGACTCGAACTGAAGTGATGCAAGCACTTCGCCCTATTTACGGTGACCGTTTAAACGTGGTTGCTGAAGCTGAATTAGAAACAGCATAACTAGTTAATCGTCAAACTTACAACGGTTTAGCTAGGTAGAATTTAGCTAGCGATGCGATGTGCGAAGGTAAAGTTAATCGATTAGGGATTAGTCGATTACGTCAATGAATCAGTCATAGCAACGTTGATTGGCTAATAGTAAATGGTGGCTTAAAACGCGACTAAAGATTTGACACAACACAGATTAAAACACGTTTCCATTTACGTTAATAAAAAGGCGCAAAGTGAATACTTTGCGCCTTTCTCTATTTCTAATTGTCATGTTTAGGTATATCGTGAGCTTTGATATTCGCTAAAAGATTGATACCTACAAGGGACCACTCATCGTGAGATTACTTCTTAATACCTTCAACGTGTAGATCCATATCTACATAGCTTGAAGCACCCATTACTGGAATGTTGAAGTCAGCAAGTTCTAGACGAGTTGTACCAACGAAACCAGCACGATCACCACCCCATGGGTCTTGACCGGCACCGATGAATTCAGCTTCGATAACGATTGGCTTGGTTACGCCGTGAAGTTTAAGATCACCCATTACTTCAAGTTTGCCTTCGCCTTTATCAACAACTTTCGTGCTGTTGAATCTAGCGTCTGAGAACTTGCCAGCGTCAATGAAGTCAGAGCTTCGAATATGCTTATCACGCTCAGCGTGGTTAGAGTCTAGACTCGTTGTATCAACAACAACGTTTACTTTTGATGCTTCAACGTTATTTTCGTCATATGAGAAATCACCAGAAAATGTGTTAAAACGACCTTGGATAAAGCTGTAACCTAGGTGGCTAACTTTAAAGTTAACTGATGCGTGTGCACCTTTTGTATCAATCACGTATTCAGCAGCGTTAGCAGCGAAAGGCATTGCCATAGCGAATGCTAATCCTGTAGCGATAATTGACTTTTTCATTTTGAAGCTCCTATCATTTTTCGTAGCGTATCGTCTTTGTCGATAACGTGGTGTTTTATCGCCGCTAAGGCGTGTACTGATGCCATAATGATCAGTACCCAGGCAGCATAGTAGTGAACCGTTCCTGAAAGATCAGATTGGTTTGCAAATAGTTCGCCCACACTAGGCACGGTGAACCAATTAAAAACATCGATCCCACGGCCATCTGATGTAGAAATCAAATAACCAGAAATAAATAAAACCGCTAAGTTAAGGTACATAAAGCCATGAGCAATCTTCGCAGCTACAACTTCGTAAGCCTTGCCTTCCACTTTCGGTGACGCGGTAACTAACTTCCAAACCAAGCGAACGACAGTAACAACAGCCAAAACAATGCCTACCGAACGGTGGTAGTCTGGTGCTGTTTTGTACCACTCGCTGTAATATGAAAGGTCAACCATCCACAGGCCAACGCCAAATAAACCAAAAATTGTTAGCGCTGAAATCCAATGCATCGCTTTTGCTAAAGGGTTGTAATTTCTAACGTTGTTTTCCATACATCTATTCCGAGAGTTAACAGGTCGTATAATTTTCAAAGCGTACCCCACACTCAACTTGTGTAACATAGTATTTACCAAGCTTTACATTGGTAACATCATTTCATATTAAACGAGTTATTCAAAATTTTTGAACAAGTTTGGGAACGACTTTAGATTTCAACGATTTGTTCAATCTCATACAGTTCATCTGAGATATCCATCATCTTCCGCTCCATGACCTTTTGTGCGTCTTCTATCCCCTTGTTGTAGTAGACCGCACCAAACTTTTTACTGATGAAGTCAACCAAGAATTCACCGTCGAACTGACCAAGTTCCACATCAAGTTCATCCTGAAGGTACTTCTGAAGCGAATGGGTAAGTTCTGACTTCTGTTTCGAATCTAATTGAATGGTCATTAACGTGTCCAAATAAAATGTAAGTAGAAGAATTGTGATTAACTGACTAAGCTTGCGTTAGCTCGCATCTACTTAGCTAACTAACCAAATCATTCTAACTGATTAGAATTCCTCATAATTTAGAATACAGACCTACGAAGTGCCAGTGCTATCCAGAAAATCGCTCGGCAAACGCTATTTTTGATATAGGGATCAAGAACTAGTACTTTGCTAATAGGTAATGACACATCAATTACCGTACTATTGCCCATCAGTAAGATAGTAACCATGTATAAGGAACTTCATTGTTATTAGATCTCGTGATTAAAAGCGTTAATCAGTTTCAAGACGATTGCCTAAAGCTTTGTGAACACCATTACCCTACTGTGCACAACCAAGGGATCAGTGAACATCACATAGGCAAAGCATTTGCACGCCGAATGGAACACACCCTCATTAGCTTTAATCATACAAGTAACATCAGCCCTTTAGATATGCTTTCTTCTGGAGATAACCCACGACACTTTCGAATCTCTTCTGAGATCGGGACCGTTTGGATGATAAGCCATCATATGGTCAGCGCAGGAAAGACCTGTAAAAAAAAATTGATGTTGGATATTCATAACTGGCAACAGGAGTACGGATTTGCAATTCAACCCAATGACCTTTTAATTATCGTTTCTGACCATTGGATTAGCCGCAGCAAGAATAGTGGAGAGTTACTGCACTGGTGGATGGGCGAGTTGCCTGATGAGATAAACGAATACAGCCAGCAAGGTATTACACTTCGAGAGAGCGATTCTCAATTCGCGGCTGACTTAAATAGTAACTTTAGGATTAGCCCTTGTTTTATAAAATTTGGCCATCCCTTAAAACGTTCAGGTAATCAGAAATTAGTACGCAAGTACCTGCAGCTTTATGCTGTACTTCAGTGGCAATAAAATATCGGCCAGTTTTTCTCTTTGAACTTAAAAAAACTCTAGAGCTTCATACCAATATTTTACAAAAATCTATTATTCATGCGCTCATTATTATCCAAAAGTTAACTTAGGTTAAATAATAACAACTTGTTATTTTGAATATATTTTTAGAAGTAGATATCATTTCTATGAAAAATTCAACCTGTTAGATTTTACAACTTTGACATTCACCCATAATCTAGCCCTTTAACCCTACTTTGCTGTTATAGCCCGTGCTACCTTAAATTGGTGCATCGTGATATGGCTAATGTTACTCAGTCTATTAAATCATAAAAACTATAAATTATGATTAATTTTAATGAACAACATAAATTATAATGCTGATTTTTCGTAAATTATATTTATTTTTACATTGACCCGGTAAATGAGTTTTTATCAATTGACAATTTACTTTCATCTGTCAATATTGTGACAGCCGTAAATTTTATGTTCGTCAATGAATTCCCCCCCTTACTAGCGAATATAATTTTATCAGACAGAAGTGAATTTAATAGCTGCATATCAGTAGGTGCCGATATGCAGTTTATTGCCAAATATCAAGACCTCACTCTAAGCACCGTCTATCAACCTATATTTGACCGTTCAATGTGTCAGATAGTCGTAGAGGCTTTGGAAAGGGTAAGGGTGAAAGTATTCGCCCTGATCATTTCTTTCATTCAGGCGAAACCTCTAATGCGGATAAAATAAGCGTCGAAAGGTTGAGTCGCGCAATTCATATCCGTAACTTTACTCAAGCTACTGTCCGTCACCTTCAACTCTTTATGCATGTCCTGCCAAATGTAGGCGAACTCTTTGCCGCATAAAAAATAAGCGAAAGCTTATTGGCTAAAAGACTCCACGAGTTTAACCTGTCCTGTGACCCAACCCTCATGGAACTCTTTGTACTGAGTGTCGATAGTGAAGAAAAGCTCAAATTGGCGGCCACTTCTCTTGCAGACAACGGCTTCCAAATCGCTGTCGATGACTTTAGCACTTAAGTATCTACAGAAAGTCGCGTTTTACACAGAGCTCCGCACATAATTAAAGTCGACCGCTCTGTCATACTTAAGTTTGAGGATGGCGACACCTCCGATATAGAACTTGCACTCTCTAGCAGAGTCGATCAACGCGAAAACGGTGATTGAAGGTATTGAAACTCAGCAGCTAGAACGTATGCAGGCATTAGGATTCGATATGTTCCAGGGTTACCACTTAGCGATGCCACAACCGATTGAGCTCGACTTACAACTTGCAATGTAATTTCCCTCCTCCTTTTTCACTCTACTCAATACTGATCGAATCCCAGTACCACTTAATGCTCGCCTTTGACAGGGTTGATCTGGCCTGAGCATATTCAAAGCAATTAGATACAAAAAAGCCCAGTCCACATTGACTGGGCTGGCTTAAAAGAATCTTTTTTATATCAATCCCTAATAACCCGCAGTGGACGGTTTGATTCTATATAGGATAGCGAACATCACAGGTACTACTATTAGCGTTAGTACTGTGGCAAAGCCTAAGCCTGCCATGATGGTAATCGCCATCGAGCCAAAAAATGCATCGAATACCAAGGGGATCATGCCCAAGATTGTCGTAAGTGCAGCCATAGATACTGGACGTACGCGACTAATCGCACTGTCAACAACCGCTAAGTATGGATCTTTACCTGTAGCAAGTTCACTGTTGATCTGATCAAGCAGTACAATACCGTTCTTCAGAATCATACCGCTGAGGCTTAATAAGCCCAAAATCGCAGTAAAACTGAAAGGAAGATTGGTCGCAAGAAGTCCAAACGAAACTCCGATAATAGACAGTGGTACCATTAACCAAATGATGAGTGGTTTACGAACTGAATTAAATAAGAATATGGTCACAATAAACATCAAAAGGTAACCTTTTGGGAGAGAATTAAATAATGACGACTTGGCATCGGTTGATGTTTCATACTCTCCCCCCCACTCCAGACTGTATCCATCTGGCAGTTTGATCTTTTCAATCTCTGGCTTCACTCTTGCATACAAGCTAGCAGCTGTTTCACTACCCAATATATCGTGATCAGCAAGAACGGTTAAAGTACGTTTTCTATCTCGACGCTGAATTAATGGTTCAGACCATTTCAGTTCTACACCATCAATCAATTGTTCAACAGGTATATAATTTTGTAGCAATGGGCTCCATATTTTAACGTTATGAAGCGAATCATAGTCGAGGCGTTCGCTTTCAGGGAGACGTGCAATGATCGGTAGTTTATGAGTACCATCACGTATCAACCCTATATCTACACCTCCAAATGTCATTTTTAATGCTTTAGATAACTCTACTTTGGATATACCATAACTACGCGCTTTGGATTCATTGAATAATGGAACAAGCTCTTTGGTTCGTTCTCGCCAGTCATGACGAACATTTTTAGCTCCTTGGTCAGCTAAAAGTATATTTTCAACACTAACTGCGATGCTTCGGAGAACTTGAGGATCTGGTCCAATAATGCGAGCTTCAATTTTTGACGTTGGTGACGGACCAAAATCTAAAAGTTTCAACTGAAATGTAGGAAATTCAAATTTTCGGCTTAATTCTGTATCCAAGACTCTGATGACCTCAAACATACTCTCTCGATCTGTCGTCCGTATTTGAAACTGAGTGTAGGCCTCGTAGCTTTGTTCAGGTTGATAAGTCAACATAAAACGTTGCATACCCCGACCGACTGTAGCTGTTACAAACTCTACGTCTTCTTGTTTACGAATAAAGCGTTCAACTTTTTCAGCCTGGTTAATCGTTTCACGAATATCTGTGCCTTCTGGCATCCACATATTAACAAAAAATATTGGTGTTGCTGGGGTCGGAAAGAACTGCTTCTTGACCATACCAAAAGCCATAATCGATAGTACAAGCAACGAAATCATGCTAACAACGGTTAGCCACCTGAAACGCAGAGCGATCTCTAAAAACGTACTGAACGCTGCGAATAAAATACCCTTATATGGTTCCGAATGTCCGTCTTCCTGACTCTCTTCTTTGAACAACATTTCAGCAAGAAATGGCGTTATTGTGAGTGCCGTAATCCAACTTAAAAACAACGAGAAACACAGTACCCAAAATAGTGAATTCATAAACTCACCGGTTGGGTCATTTGATAAGCCAATTGGAGCAAAAGCAGTGATTGAAATTATGGTTGCGCCCAATAAAGGCCACTGACTCTGACTAACAACTTCTTTAATTGCTTGAAGCTTAGTCTTCCCTTTTTTGATACCTACCAGTATTCCTTCTACAACCACAATCGCATTATCGACCAGCATGCCCAATGCAATAATTAACGCCCCCAACGAGATTCGGTGTAATTCAACGTTGTTAAAATCCATCAAAATAAAAGTACCAAATACTGTAAGTAATAGCACCACACCAATGAGCAAACCACTGCGCAGACCCATAGCGAAAAACAAAACAAATATCACAATCGCTACGGCTTGCGCTAAGCCAATCAGAAAATTAGTAACCGCACGGTCGACTTCTAAAGGCTGGTTATAGAAGTAATCTAAATGTACACCTGCGGGCTTAATACTTTTTAAGCGCTCAAGTTCAGCATCTAAAGATTTGCCAACCTCCACCACGTTTACGCCAGATGAGAAAGCAATACCTATATTTATCGCTGGTTGACCATAGTACGTTAATACATTTACCGGCTTTTCCTGCACACCGCGTGTAACCTCGGCAACATCTTTTAATCGAATTAGATTGCCAGTGTCACGACCATGAATGATTAGGTTCTCTAATTCTTCAACTGTGCTCAAAGTTCCGCTAGGTTTGATAGTGAGGCTTTGCCCATTCACCATAATTTCACCGGCCGATATTACTCTGTTCTGATTTGCTAATAAGGAGGTCACCGTAGAAATATCTAGATTCAATGCCGCCAACTGCTCCAGTGACAACTCGACAAACAGTTGTTCTTCTTGATCGCCAGTGATACTTACTTTACCGACACCATCAACCAATTCGATTTCACGCGTTAGATAATCTGCATAATGTTTGAGCTCTATCTGATCATAACCATATCCAGTTAACATGAGCATCACACCGAATACGTCACCGAAGTCATCAATAACCTGCAAGGAACTCACACCTTTCGGCAAACTTTCTTTTAAATCATTAATTTTTCTTCTCATCTCGTCCCAGATTTGAGGTAACTCGTTCGCACTGTAAACTTTTTTCATAGTTACTTTAATTTGCGACATACCATCGGATGAAGTAGAAGTGATCTTATCAATATAGGGAAGTTGTCTTATTGCCTTTTCCAACGGGTAGGTTAGTTCCTCTTCAACTTCCATTGATGTTGCGCCTGGGTAAGTTGAAATTATCAATGCATCTTTAATGGTGAAAGCTGGGTCTTCTAGACGGGAGAGATTGCCAAAAGACGTTATGCCGCCGACGAATAAAATGAAAAGAAATAACCAACTGATAACTTTATTTTTAATTGAATATTCTGCAATGTTCATTTTGCTTTTCCTAATAAATACATTCCTTCACGCAATTTTTCTAGACTCGAATTTATAAGCACGTCACCTCGTTCAACGCCATGCGAAATTAGTGCGCCTTGACCACTGATTTTTTCGACTTCGACTTCACTCTTGAAGGCTTGTCCATTCTCTATTTTCCAAACGCAAAACTGGTTCGCTTCTACGCACGCTGCGAGTGTTGTCATTGGCAATTGGTAACCTTGAACAACATTAAGACCAGCATTGGCCATGTCGAAATTAACTGTCGCGCTTGTTCCTGGTAGAATTTCACTTTCAGGCTGTTTCATCTGCATCCAAAACTCGTAAGTGCGAGATTGTGGGTGCAGTTCACTGGTATGTTCCAAATATGTCAGCGGGTATTCCCCTTTGTGCCCACCAAATGTCGCCTTCGGACGATAGCTATTCGAACGCATGTCAGGGCTAATTGACGCTAAGAACGAATCTGATACCTGTATACGCACATACACTTTGTCGTTTTGGTACAAGCTTAATAACGTTTCACCCGGTGTCGCGTTTTCAAAACGTTGTTTGTTCACGGTCGAAACGGTGCCTGAAAAAGGTGCAAGCAGCCTAGTATAGTCGAGCTTTCGCTCCGCTGATGCCAAGTTAGCGGAGGCTAGTTTATAGTTAGCTGTTAACTGATCGAGCTCAGATTGCGATACCATTTTATTGGTAAGCATTTCGTTACCTCGCGCGAGTTGCTTCGTGGCGAGTTCAAACTGTGATTTAGCGTTAGTCAGCTCTTGGATGTAAATCACATTATCTAACGTTGCGAGCAGCTGCCCTTTTTCTACAACATCACCGGCTTCTACCATTACTTGTTGAATCTCACCAGCAAGCTTGAATGAGAGTGAGGTAAGTTCTGCTGGCATTGCCTGACCATTGAAACTTCGGTTTTGTTCGGTCAATGGTGCGCCCACTTCAAAAGTAGAAGCCAACAGTGGGACGGGAGCTCGATGCACTGTTCTATCGTTACAAGCCTGTAAAAAAAGGATTGATGCTAAAACCGAGATTGAATTAAGACAATTCATTAAATACCTTCCTCATGTAGCCATGCTTTTACTTGTTGTCCTTCATATAAAACATCAACGCCTGCTTCAACAATTAAGTCGCCAGACGTAAGACCATCAACCACATTCCCTTGTTTATTCAGGGTCACTTTAACCTTAGAAATCAATTGTGAATCGGCGTTGTAACGCCACAACTCACCATATTTCTCGTCTTTGTCTAACCAAGCTGAATCAACAATGACAATGCCCAATTCTGATCTGTTTTTCTGCACTTCAACTTGCGCTGTCATACCCGACAGTAGATTGATAGCTTCAGGTTTTTCGAAAGAGACCACCGCTTGATAACTGTTGGTATCTTCGTCTGGTTGAGTAGAAATTTCTTTAAAGCGTGTAGGAATACGAACACCACGATGGCTATCCATTACTACCCACATATTTGAACCGACAAAATCTTGAATAGAGCGGTCTTCAAGTTTAGAAACTGGAATAGAAAACCTCACATCCATTTCATCATTATTTAAAATATTAACAACAGGCTGTTTCTCGGCAATTAATTGATATTGCTTACCAAACACCATGGAAACCACGCCATCAAATGGTGCAACTAACGTGGTGTAATCAAGGTTTGTTTTCGCTTGCTCTAACTCAACTTCAGCAGTCGTATAGGTGTTAACGGCTTGGTCGTAATAATCGGCACTCACAAGCTTTTTCGAGTACAACTCGGATACCTGTTTGTATTGACTATTGGCTAAGTCGAATTTAGCTTGCGCTGCATCGACTGCAATTCGGTAATCCGTTGGGTCTAATACTGCTAAAACCTCTCCTTTCTTAACATTTTGTCCCATACGAACATTAAATAAATCAATGTCGCCTCCTACTCTGAACGACAATGCAGCACGTTCAGTCGCATCGATCTTTGCGATAAAACTATCGGTTTCAACATCCGTTCTCGGAGGTATTTCAAATAACTTTACAGGCGGAATAACCTGAGCATTTTCTTCTGACTGAACTTTATTACATCCGCTCAGCGAACCTGCGAGTAACAGTGCAACGACCACCGCACCTAACTGCTTACTCGCTTTGGCTTGAATAGACACCTTGGATTGCATTTTGCGTCTCCATTTAATTGTTATGATTTACTACACAGCTGTGCAGTATATTAAAAACCTTCAGATTCTCAAGTTTTACTTTCCAACTGTGCAGTATTTTTTATTTGAGTAAAAACAGTGTAGAATGTGGTAATTAGATAAATCTGTGAATTTAAGATGACTGAAAAGAAACAAGGTAGAAGAAGCGCAAAAGACGCTGAAGAAACTCGATTTCAAATATTGAGAGTTGCGGCTGAGATGTTTTGCGATTTAGGCTACGAGCGCGTGTCGTTACGTAATATTAGTGAAAAAGCTGGCGTATCACATAGCTTGATCCGACATCATTTTGGCAGTAAAGATAGGATCTGGTATGCGGTAAGTGATTGTTTACATGACTACATTCAGCGTTATATAAATAAAATAATGGAAGAGTTACCTAAAGATGCCTCGCCAAACGTTTCTATTTACTTATTCGTTATGCGTCTATTCACTACAATGGTCCACTCAAAAAAACCAATACAGTTCCTCTCTTACGCAGTGAAGCAAGAAGATAGTTTAATTGACTACTTTATAAGCAACGTAGATACTGTTGAACACGAGCTTTCAAGCCTAGCTAACGCACATAACGCTCTGTCCTCTCAAAAGCCCGTCAGTATCTATGAAATAAAATGGCAAATGCTTATGTATGCAAACGGCGCTGTTTGCTTAACCCCATTCATGGAGAGAGCATGGAATGCTGACGGAGTGAAAACTTCCCAGGAAGGAGCACTGTTAAACCACTGGAGAATGTTTAACGAGCAAATGATAGAGAAGTTCAATGTGGATTATAAGTGGGCCTTAAATCCTATTTCTATTGAAGAGCTTATGTATGATATACCTTGTATATGGAAATACGAGTAATACCACTATTAATAAGCATTTAGTACAGTTATTTTGAAAAACATACGCGTTATTACCTGATTCTGTAACTGCGCGTATGAGTTCATTTATCAAAATAAAATAGTTCTGCTTAACGGCGGGCTTTACCACGGTTTTGGTGGATCTTAAGCTTTGCTTTCATCTTACGCTTTTCTGACGAACGGCTCTTGCTACGTCTACCTTGGTCAGGGGTAACATCTTGTTCTAAGCTTGGTTCAAAACCTTTTAGCCACTCTTGCGGCAGACGAGTATCAAGTAGGCGTTCAATCGCGCCGAGTAAGTACTCTTCGTCATGGCTCATAAGAGAGATTGCTAAACCGCTGTTACCAGCGCGCCCTGTACGGCCAATACGGTGAACATAGTCTTCCGCTTTGTAAGGCATATCATAGTTCACCACTTGCTCGAGCTGCTGGATATCAATACCACGAGCTGCAACATCAGTTGCAATCAATGCTCTTACTTTACCTGATTTAAAATCATCGAGAGCCTTTTGGCGTGCACCTTGGCTTTTATCACCGTTGATTGACGCCGCTTTGATCCCATCTAGCTTAAGCTCTTTAACCAACGCATCAGTGCCCTGCTTAGTCTTGGTGAAAACCAATACTTGTTGCCAATTGTTTGAGCCAATTAAGTACGCCAGTAATTCGCTTTTACGCTTTTTATCGACTGGGTAAACCATCTGCTTAACACTCTCAGCAGTGCTGTTAGTAGGCGTTACTTGGATTTCACTTGGTGATTGCATCATACGATGTGCAATCGCCTTAATTTTGTTATCAAACGTTGCAGAGAAGAACAGAGTTTGACGAACCTCGTTCATACGCGAAAGAATGCGTTTAATGTCGGGCATGAATCCCATATCTAGCATGCGGTCAGCTTCGTCAAGCACCAATACTTCTGTTTGGCTTAACATGATGTTTTTAGTAAACATATGGTCAATCAAACGACCCGGTGTCGCGACTAAAATGTCAGCGCCTTGACGAAGGTTATCAGTTTGAACCTTCATACTTACACCACCGTAAGCCACGACCACTTTAAGATCGGTATCTTTTGCATAACTGGTTACGTTATCAAATACCTGTTGTGCAAGCTCACGGGTTGGCACTAAAACCAAAGCTCGAACCAGTTTAGGATTTGGAATTACGTTATCTTTACTAGCAAGTAATCTTTGAATAATTGGTAAGCCAAAAGCCGCCGTTTTACCTGTACCCGTTTGAGCACCAGCTAGTACATCTTTGCCCTCTAAAACCAAAGGAATCGCTTGTTCTTGCACACTGGTTGGAGCCGTGAAGTTCAGCTCTTCTAGCGTAGCAAGTAGATGATCAGACAATCCTAATTGATTAAAAGATTTGGTAGATTCAGACATAGTAAGATGCTCAAAGATTGAATAGGCGCGGATTGTAGCAAACCTACATTACGCTGTTTACCTTTCCTTTTGATTTTTCTTCAATAGAAGCGTATTAAACTCACTCGCTTCTTTTAAAACCATAGGATAAAGCTCATTAAAGTGACACTGCAACGTATCATAATGGTTTTCCAAGTCAGCGTAGCACGCTTTTAGCATGCCAAGCTTTGGCCTTCTCAACGCCATTCGCTGTAACACCATTTCAATGGACTCCATATCCTGGTAACTCTCCAACCGGCGTTGTTCTGCCATTTTCTGATGAATGACCACAAAGCTTTCCGGCCAATGAGGTTCTTGATGATCAAATATTTGTTGATGGCTATCGAGACAAAAACGCTCTAGTGATTGCTTAGAAAAGTTGGCCCAATGATTGGCTAAACAGTGATCCCAGAATATATCAAGTGCGATAGGTGCAAAGCGTTTCGTTTGATTTGAAAAGAGTGATTTAGCTGAACGAGAAACATTGTGCCTGTCTGTATAGCTGTCTACAAACCGATGAAGTCGAATACCATCGGAAAGCGAATCTGAATAGTGTTTATTTGGGTCGCCTTTCACAAAATCATCTAACAAGTTTCCTGCTAGGTTGCTGTTACAGTATTTAGCGATATGAAGGTGTGGGAGAAAGTTCATTGAACCTCATTAAAGTATCGAGAACTAAGTAACATGGTAAACGTACTTGTTTATCTTCGCGAACTTTAATGAGGATAGCTTTTGGTATGACGAGTGAGCGAATCAGATTTGCTCAGTATAAGAATTGAAATGAAACGTTAGTTAGCAGATGGAAAAAGTTCTTCAGCTAACTGTTTAACTGTCTGTTCGTAGTCAGATAAATCAATGCCAATTTCCATTGCATCTAACAACTCTAGACTTTCGTCATTTAAAGATTGGTCACTCATAGTGTCCCCTCTATTCCTTGATGTGGACGTTATGTCCAATTAACCAGTGCACCATCTTGGACTTATATTATGCCACTTTGATGAACGCACTCTACTCTACCCATTCCATTTTATAGCTTGAATCTACTCGCGATCATTAACGGTTATCTACGTTAAAGGGGTATACGCGAACGACATATGTACTGCCACCATACATTAAGTACAACAAATTACTCTAATTATTTTGAAGCCGATCATGGTCAAACGTTTGCTCACCTCGTTTTTTGCTCCTCAATCACATCAATGTAAATATAAATTTACAGTGGATATTTTAAATTACATTAACCGTTGCAATTGGAATTAAACTCAATCAGAATACTCCAAAATCGAGATATTCTTTGGGTTTATGCGCTTAAGCTAGAAGAATTACAATTAAAACACACCCTAACGTAAATAATTATATACAATGGATAAATCAAAGGTTTTTGGTAGTACTTTGATCATTGCTGGCACAACAATTGGTGCCGGCATGCTCGCTCTTCCTCTTGCTTCTGCAGGTATTGGCTTTTCAACTTCACTTTTCTTGATGCTTGGTTTATGGGCACTAATGGCATTTACAGCGTTATTAATGGTGGAGCTACACCAATTCGTTGAATCTGATGCCACCCTACACACTTTGGCTCACACGATTTTAGGAACAAAGGGAAAGTGGATTGCGAGCTTCGCAGTTATGTTTCTATTTTACGCACTGTGCGCCGCTTACATTGCAGGCGGTGGTGCGCAGTTTAATCAACGAATTGCCGACATCGCAGGAATTGAGCTCAATGGTCAAGTAACGACTTTGCTGTTTACATTCTTGGTGGCTGGTGTTGTAACTATTGGTACGCACAGTGTTGATAAGATTAACCGTGTATTATTTGGGCTAAAACTGGTCGCGATGGTTTTGGTCCTTAGCTTCTTAGCACCTAACATTACTTCTCAATACCTATTAAGCATGCCACTACAGCAAGGTCTGATTGTTGCGGCAATTCCAGTCGTGTTCACCTCTTTCGGCTTCCACGGCAGTATCCCTTCTATCGTAAGATACCTTGATGGTGATGTAAGCTCTCTACGCAAAGTAATGATTGTAGGTTCTGCACTACCTTTAGTTATCTACATTTTTTGGCAAGGCGTTACTTTGGGTGTTGTGAGCCAAGAGCAGCTGCTTTCTGACACAAGCTTGGGTGCACTTTTGGTATCGCTGTCGCAAACTGTGCATCAGTCAAATCTAAGTGTGATCGTTGGTGTGTTTGCCGATCTCGCTCTTCTTACGTCTTTTATCGGTGTTAGCTTAGGTCTGTTCGAATTTATGGGCGACTCATTAAGCAATAAACTAGGGAGTGCAAAACGAGTAAAGACTGCCGTTATTACTTTCTTACCACCGCTGGGCTTTGCGCTCTTTTACCCACAAGGCTTCATCATGGCTTTGGGTTACGCAGCCATCGCACTTTCTGTATTAGCCATTCTTTTACCTACTGTCATGGTCTACAAAGTACGCTATACAGATTTCACCATTGCGACTAACGGCTCACAATCTAATTACCAAGTTTTGGGCGGAAGCAAAGCACTGTTTTTAGCGGGTGGCGTTGGTGTATTTATCATTGCAATTCAAATCCTTATATCTGTAGGGTTATTACCGTCACTCGGCTAATAAAACAATTCACCAATGATATAGTCGATCAATATCTCATTAATGGAATATCTATATCATTAGTTTTCACAATTATTCGGATTGCATCACATTTTTATTGAAGTCTGTTATTTAGAGTCCACGGTAAAGGATTTACCGTGGAGTTTTTATGAAAGAAGTACAATTTCGAACGATAGACAAACTGTTTATCAAAATGTCTATTAACGACAAATTTGGGGTTATTTTCTTAATCTTTCTCGCCGCTGTGGCAAGCTTGTCAGGCTTAAATTACGTTAATAAAGTGGAATATATTGACGCTAGTGCAAAGCATCAAGCCGAGTATAAACTCCAAGGCATTTTGTCAGCTTCAGACAACCCTACTAACGTGAGTGGCATTACTCAACAACCTCGTCCACAACAAACTACGATTTCAAGAAATGGTATTGTGACTGCAACGGTAATCGCTAATGATGGCAATTATTACTCACTAACCATTTCTAATAACGATATTCAAAACCAAAAGCAGCAAGCACTGTACACCTTATTACTCAGCTTTTTATGGTGTGTGCCTTTTGGTCTTTTCTGTTACTGGGTCGCTACTTTCTTAGGTGGTGCACTTTGGGTACTTTACACAACCACTCAAAAGATTGGTGACGGTGATTTAACCTCACGACTCGGCTTCCATCCTGGGCGCGATGAGTTTGGTACGATCGGCTGCGCGCTAGATCGTTCAATGGATACATTAACTGAGCTTATTAATAATGTGAACCAAAGTGCTGCAACGCTTAGTGAAACCTCCTCTTCCTTCGAAACGGAGATGAAGCGCAGCGAAACACAAATCATGAGCCAGAACGCTTCTCTCGATTCTGTTGCAACGGCTATGGATCAGATGACCGCTTCAGCGAATGAAGTATCAAACATTTCTGCACGCTCTACCGAGCAAACTGAGCAAGACGCACAACAAATCAATGACAGCCACGCTAAAGTTCAGCAAGCTATCTCAGAGATCACCACACTTTCCTCTTTGATTGAGCAAACCTCTTCCTCAGTAACAAGCCTGAACGTTAACACTAGCCAAATTAATGAAGTAATCACCACAATTAACGCAATCTCAGAGCAAACAAATCTATTGGCACTCAACGCAGCGATCGAAGCCGCTCGTGCTGGAGAACAAGGTCGAGGGTTTGCAGTTGTCGCCGATGAGGTAAGAACGCTTGCAAGCAGAACTCAGTCTGCAACGGTAGAAATCCAAGCGATGATTGAGCGTTTGCAACAAGAGAGCCGAAATATCGCTAAGATCACTGAGCAAACGGTCGACCAAGCACAAACTAGCAGCCAATTGATTTCTAATATCGGTGACGACGTAAACTCAATCGCAGATTCAGCTCAAGCACTTATGGATATGAGTATTCAAATCGCCACATCAGCGGATGAGCAAAGTAACGTGGCAAATACCATTGCAGCTGAACTTAACGATATTCGCAGTCAATCAGACGTGATTAAAGATGTGGCACAAAACTCATCGAATGGCATGTCTAAGTTGACAGAAGCGTCTGTAACCCTATCGCAGACATTGGCGAGATATCGCACCTAAACGTTTGTAGATAAGTAGTACCCAGATCGCGAGAAAGAATCATCTCGTTTTAGAGTAAAGGGACAACAACAAGTAAGGGCTCACATGAGTCCTTTTTATTGAATGGCGTTAATTCCATAAGAAAAATACACACACTAACGATGAGGTTATCATTGCCTTGAAGTAAGTCGCAATGTAGACAACATAAAGGAGCAGAACTGTCAAATAAACGAGCTTAAGAGTAGTCTATCTATATGGGTTTATTTTCACTTACCCTCTTGCTGCAGGTGACACATAATAAATAATAAATAATACAGAAGCACCAAACATCGAAGACGTGACATGCTCTTTATGCCAACATAATACATGCTTACTTCTCTTCGCAAAATATGTAGCAGATCACTTTCTGAGCCGACATAAGCAACATTTTTCGTCAAATTATCAGCAGACTCGCAGTATCAATGTCTGAAAGCTTTACAAAATACTGAGGTTAATAGGAGAAAATATAAATATTAGAAGACAAAAATCGTTGTACAAAGTGTTAACTGACAGCCGCCTCTTCTTCGACTTTGGATTTATCTTCTATCCTGAAGCTATATTCAAAAGCTGCGATGTCAGGATAAGTATCACTTATCGCGACAAACTCAGGCAAATGTTTTAGAAGTAATCGAGTGAATTGTGCATCGAATTGATAACCGCACTCGCGTTCAAATAACTCGACAACCATATCTGTATCTATGTCATTAATACCAACGGCAACAATAGGCGTTGAACGATCTATAACTGCACCCAGTGACTCAAGAAAATTAGCGGCATTATTATCAGTTGCGATAACCCCATCAAACTCATAACCTGAATATTTTACTTCTAAGTAATCAACGAGAGAGTCGTAGTAGTCTTGGTTATAAAATGCGTTTGGTATCTAAATACTCGATAGAGAGTTTTACTTCGGTATAGGGTTGCTTGAACGCGTTGTCGATCCCTTTTTAGAAATCAGCGGTCCATTGATAGGAAGTTTCGTATGAGTGTAATACTAAGATTTGTTTAACATCTCAGTCGTTAGCATAAATTGCAGGAAAAAAAGCGCTAACACCCAATACAGCGATTGAGATCAATAGCTTGTAAGTACCGAACCCTTTTTAAAAGACGTGTGTTGTACTCAGATTAACGCTTTCTCAAAGATTCTTTAGCTCTCGAACAATACCTTATAGGTAGAATCTTGATGTTGAGCCCAAAAATCATGTAACTGTTTAGCAAACCCGACAATATTTTGATCGTCTTGGTTAACAATATCTGATATTAACAGTTCATCGTCACTCGCCGTGACGATAGCACTTGCCACTACATCACCGCTTTTCGTACCTACATACAGCTCATGTTCATCTGACAGCATGATTTGGCTTAAGAATTCTAGAATGTTCGCCCTTTCCGCTTCATCTTGATAAGCACTAGCTTGGTTTAGAGAGAAAAGAACCGTCAGTTTGTGAAAATCTACTTTATGCAGTTCGTCAATTTGTGAGGGCGTTAGATCTTGAGGGAGAGGTTGGTAAGTTTTTTGGGAAAGCTGGTTCTTATAGATATCTAGACCTAAGAGGCTTTCTTTCGCGGGGTAAGCAATATCAAGCTGGCTAAACAGCCACTGATTTTTCTTTAATGCGATTTCAGGTATTTCGTTATTCATTCTTTTATTACCTACAGTTAGTATCCCCAAATATCACAGTTATTTGGCAGACATACGGTCGGCTGAGGCGCCGAGCTACATGCAGAGAGCATACAGAGCATCACTAAGGCCAACAAGTACTTTAAATACTTCATATTTTTCATTATCCAACAACATCCTTTAAGAACTTAAAGAAAAGCTCTACACTCGTATTCAAGCTTTCAATTTTCTTATATTAAACAGAACTATACAAATAAAAAGGACTTCTTATGAAAAAAGCCTTAATAGCAGCCGGTATCATGACAATGTTAGCAGGTTGTTCGGACAACGAGGTTGGCGACGTATCTTTGGGTTTCTTCACAATGAAGGACATTAAGATGTCTTCTTTAGAGGATGACAAAATCCCGGGCGTAACGTGTCACATAGCTTCCATCGAAGCGAACCTGAGTCTTTCTGACCCAAGTGATAGCTCTATTTCTTGCCGCCAAACGGGTGAAATCACACCTGAAATGATTGCGCAGATTGATAAGAGTAAATCTGGCGAAGTGGTATTCAAGCAGTCTAAAAGTATCTTCTTCAAAACCATGAAAGTTCGCCGTGTTTATGACGCAGAAAACCAGTCCCTACTCTACTTGTCTTACACCACTAAAGAGACTGAAGGTAGCTTCAAACACAGCCTATCTACAGTCCCTCTATGGGGTACAGCAGCTTACGTTGATCCAAAAACACTCGTACCAACAGAATAATCAATATGAATCACCTGTACAGACATTGTGCAGGTGATTCAAAATGCAATAAAAATGAAAGAAACAGAAACAAAATGTGATATCATTCGTAAAAATCTTTTCACTGTATTTTTCATATGAAGTTTCCTGGACAGCGTAAATCTAAGCATTACTTTCCAACTCACGCACGTGATCCGTTGGTCAATCAAGTTCAACAAACACCTAAACTGCACCGCGCAACGATTGTTGGTGTAGGTCAAACCATTGTTGATATCGAAGCCCGTGTTGACAGTGCGTTCCTTGATAAATACGAGCTGAGTAAAGGTCACTCACTGGTATTGGAAGAAAGTAAAGCTGATGCGCTGTATGAAGAGCTTGTAGAGCGCGGTTTGATTACGCATCAATACCCTGGCGATACTATCGGCAACACACTGCACAACTATTCCGTACTTGCAGACAGTAAATCTGTACTGCTTGGCGTAATGTCTAAGAAAATTGAAGTTGGCTCATTTGGTTACCGTTACCTTTGCCGCACGTCTTCTCGTATGAACCTTAACCACCTACAAACCGTAGATGGTCCAATCGGTCGTTGTTACACGCTAATTACCGAAGATGGCGAGCGTACGTTTGCGATTAACGAAGGACACATGAACCAGCTGCTTCCAGCAAGCATTCCTGAGAAAGTGTTCGAGAAAGCATCAGCTCTAGTCGTTTCTTCGTATCTAATGCGCGGTAACCCTGAAGATCCAATGCCAAAAGCAGTACAAAAGGCGATTGAATACGCAAAAGCGTACAACGTCCCTGTTGTTCTAACACTTGGTACTAAATACGTGATCGAAGGTAACGCTGAATGGTGGCAAGAATACCTGAAAAAGAACGTAACTATCGTTGCTATGAATGAAGACGAAGGAGAAGCGTTAACAGGCGAAAAAGATCCCCTTCTTGCAGCTAACAAAGCACTAGAATGGGTTGACTTAGTACTGTGTACTGCTGGTCCAATCGGCCTTTACATGGCAGGTTACACAGACGAGCTAGCAAAACGCGAAACTACGCTTCCACTCTTACCTGGCAATATCCCTGAGTTTAATAAATATGAATTCAGCCGCGCTATGCGTAAGCAAGACTGTGAAAATCCAGTTAAAGTGTACTCTCACATAGGCCCATACCTTGGTGGTCCATTAGAGATTAAGAACACTAATGGTGCGGGTGATGGCGCGCTTTCTGCTCTGTTACATGACATGGCAGCAAACAGCTACCACTTCGTTAACGTACCAAACTCAGAGAAACACGAACACACGTGTCTAACATACTCTTCACTGTCTCAGATTTGTAAGTATGCAAACCGCGTAAGCTACGAAGTGCTAACACAGCACTCACCTCGCCTTTCTCGTGCACTACCAGAACGCGAAGATAGCTTAGAAGAAACATACTGGGATCGTTAATCCACGTTACTCATTAAGTGAGTTACCTCTCCTATCTTAAAGGGCTGCGATATGCAGCTCTTTTTGTATTCAGCGTAAATACAAGCACTTAATGCAAAATAAAATCGAATAATTTGCTCATTTAAGATTTGATCTCGCGCAATGACTCTTCAGATCTGTTATCTTCCAGCACATAATCTGTGTGGTTTGCCTTTACCTAGCAAATTTATACAGCACCATCGCCACACAAACGTTTACGTACCACCTTTCGGTTCTGATATAAGGATCAAATATGCTGTCTGATATCGATATTTGTCGCTCTACTCTCCTTAAAAACATCAGTGAGGTTGCTAAGCAAGCCGGCCTACAAGAACAAGAACATCAGCCCTTAGGGCAATTCAAATCAAAGGTGTCTCTAGCATCACTCGAACGCCTGTCTCAAAAGCCAGACGGAAAACTGGTTGTCGTGACAGCAATTACACCAACACCGCTTGGTGAAGGAAAGACCGTCACGACTATCGGTTTAGCACAAGGGTTAGCGAAGATTAACCAATCAGCAATGGCGTGTATTCGCCAGCCTTCAATGGGCCCAGTGTTTGGTGTGAAAGGTGGTGCTGCTGGCGGTGGTTATTCTCAAGTTGCTCCTATGGATGAGTTGAACCTCCATCTAACTGGTGACATCCATGCCGTGACAGCCGCTCATAACCTTGCCTCTGCTGCTATTGATGCACGCTTATATCATGAAGAGCGTGATGGCTTACAAGCATTTGAAACTCGCTCTGGATTGAAAGCACTGGATATAGACCCTAGCAGAATCGTTTGGCGACGTGTACTCGACCATAATGACCGTGCCTTACGTATGATTACCGTGGGTAAAAACGAAACGGGTAAAACGATCAACGGCTATGAACGCGAAGATGGATTTGATATTTCAGCGGCCTCAGAGCTTATGGCTATTTTAGCACTGGCCGATGACCTGCAAGATTTACGTAAACGAATCGGTCGTGTCGTACTGGCATACAATAAACAAGGTCAGCCTTTAACCGCAGAAGACTTTGATGTTGCTGGTGCAATGACAGTAACAATGAAAGACTCTATCGAACCAACACTGATGCAGACACTTGAAGGGGTTCCAACACTTATACACGCAGGCCCTTTCGCGAACATTGCTCATGGTAACTCTTCGATTATTGCAGATAAGATCGCACTGAAACTCAGCGACTTCGTTGTAACTGAAGGTGGATTTGGTTCAGATATGGGTTTCGAAAAGGCCTGCAATATCAAAGTCAAAGCATCTGGTAAGAAGCCCGATTGCGCGGTAGTAGTAGCAACATTGCGTGGACTAAAGGCGAACTCTGGTTTGTATGATTTGAGACCAGGAACACCACTACCCGATTCGCTCTTCAGTTACGACAGCGACGGGTTACTCTCTGGCTTTGAAAACCTAAAGTGGCATATCAATAACGTTAAGCAATACGGTGTGCCTACCGTAGTCGCAATCAACCGCTTCCCGCAAGATTCACAACAAGAACTCGACAAATTGAAACAGATGATTATAGAGTTCGATAGCAACGTCGCTGTTGAAGTCAGTGAAGCATTTGGCCAAGGCGGTGACGGCGTCACTAAACTTGCACAAGCGGTTGTCAAAGCATGCCAAAGTAACAGTGACTTTAAGCCACTCTACCAAACAGCTCAAAGCTTAGAAGAGAAACTCATGGCGGTTACGGAAATTGGTTATGGTGCAGCGAGTATTACACTTTCTCCAAAAGCAAAGCAGCAGTTGGCTGAGTTTAAACAACACGGCTATCAAGACTTGTCGGTATGCTTGGCTAAAACACCACTCTCTATTTCAACGGAAGCACATATCAAAGGCGCACCAAGCCAATTTGACGTGCCCGTAAGAGAACTAAAACTGTGTGCGGGTGCTGGTTTTATTTACGCTTTATGCGGCAATGTAATGACCATGCCTGGGTTACCAGATAAACCGGCATTCATGTCTTTAGATATTGATAGTCATGGAAATATTGTTGGCCTAAGTTAGACACCTTTATCCAGATAAATGTCGAAATTTCGGGATTTAATCGCCTCGTTTTCCGGAGCACTATTCTACATTGAGCAATCATTTTATCGTTAATTGATTGCTCATTAATCAAGTCAAAGTACACAAAATTGCACTAAAACCACACTAATATGCAGATCTTGTTTTAAGTTCTGGGTAAAGATCACATTAAAAAAACCTATGAAATATATAGTATTGCGCTGATTCTTTGAGGACAGTGATGAATACAAGTATAAAAAAACTAGTCGGCCATTTTTTGTGCACCATATTTGCCCTAGGATCAGTCCCTGCCCTCTATATCAACTCTGAATTCGATAGAGTCGAAGCCCAGCACGCGCTAAACATAAAACAATCTAGCCAAAACCAAATTGAGTACAGCTTTCACGAGCTCACTGTAATTGTTGAACAAATTTCTAACTCCGTTCCCTCTATTGCAGATTCCAAAACGTTACTTCGAGCAATTAAAGAGCCGTCGGTCATTCACACAGAGGCCCTACAAGACCTTTGGGTAATGCTTGCACGTAGCCAAAAATACTATTCCCAATTACGCTATCTTGATTTAACCGGTAATGAAGTGTTCCGTATTAATTACAAAGATGGCCATGCTTCGGTTGTTCCGGAAAACGAACTCCAAGATAAATCATCACGTAGTTACTTCTCCGCACTTCAAGAACTTAAGAGCGGCGAGGTCAGTACTAAAGGCATCGATCTTGAAGCCGAAAACGGTCAGATAGTTCGCCCGTTGATTCCGGCACTGCGCATTATGTCACCTGTCGCTGACAACAATCGAATTATTGGTTACTTCATTGCCAACTTAAACATGCTAGAGATTTATAAACGCCTTCATTACCAAATCGGAGATTCCTCTGCTGACCCTATCATTCTCAATAAGACTGGTCACATCATCATGGGACCAGATCCTTCGCAGTCTTTCGGTCACGTTATTGAATCACGCTCAGGCCAAACTTATGCTAAGCTAAATCCTAAGCTCTGGAATGCAATACAAAACAACACTTCTTCCAGTTACTTTGATGGTAAAGTCTGGTATTTCCATGCTGATATCAGTCCTAAGATCAAGCAGTTTGAAGGCCCTATCTACATGGTACTTCACATAGAGAATCAGCAGTTTAATAGCCAGTACCAACGTGAGAACCACGCTATTGTCATACAAATCGTTACCCTCACGATTCTAATATCAATGATTTCGGCAGGTTTTGTACTGTGGAACAGAAACCATAAGAAGAACAGTATTGAAAGCCAGCTAGCAAAAGCCGCGATGAATGGCATGTCTGCATTGGTTATTACTGACAGTAATAACCGCATCATCAAGGTAAACCAAGAGTTTACCCGAGTCAGTGGTTACGAGTTAGAAGATGTAAAAGGCCGCCAACCTTCAATGTTCGCCTCAGGACGCTACAACCAAGAGTTCTACATCAAAATGTGGAGCGTTATTAATAAGCAAGGTATGTGGGAAGGTGAAGTCGTCAACCGTCGTAAAGACGGGTCGTTGATTACTGAAATACTTCGCATCCAAACTATTAAAGATGCAAAAGGCGTAATCCAGTTTTATGTCGCGTCATTTGTTGATATCAGTAAACATAAAGAGCTTGAGAACAAACTTAGAAACTTGAGTGAAAAAGACGCCTTAGCGGGATGTTGGAACCGTCGCAAGTTTGATCTGGGGCTGCGCGATGAATGCTCCCGTATTAACCGTTACCCTACCCGAGAACACTCTTGTTTGGCGATCCTAGATATCGACCACTTCAAACGCATTAACGATAGGTTTGGTCATGACTATGGTGATCGAGTGATTCAGACCGTTGCTCAAGTATTGCAACGTGAGTGTCGTGAAACTGACTTCGTCGCTCGTATTGGCGGTGAAGAATTTGGGGTTATTCTGCCTCACACCACAATAGCAGACGCTGACTACGTACTTAATAGACTGCGAATTGCGGTTAGTCTTGAGCTCGACAGTGTTGTTACCGTTAGTGCTGGTATCACGAACCTAACTGGCGACCCTGCCCTAAACTACAAATGTGCCGACCTAGCGCTGTACGAAGCGAAAGCTGCAGGGCGTAATAGCGTATGTTTGCTCTTAGACACTGAAGTGAGTGAATTCGCCTAGTACGAGCTAACGCCTAAGCGACCTCACACTCTGAGGGCAATCAGTTCTTCGCAGGGTGAAATCCAAACTCCTGTGCCGTTTGCTGCCAAGCCTGGACATGAGCTGGCATTGTGTCGATCAACGTACCATCCATATCAAAGATTAATCCTTCATATGCCGTTTAATCGATTTTCATCTCTGTGACCACTCTTTAAGAAAGTTACTGATACCATAACCAATATTCAGTATCATGACGCCAAATTATGGTTCAAAATGGAAGCTTATGTTACAATTATCTAATTCTGTATTAATTCAAAACTGGGAACTTCAGTTAACTGCGATCAGAGCTCAAGGTGCGGGAGGCCAAAACGTCAATAAAGTTTCAAGCGCAATACACCTGCGCTTCGATATCAAGCACTCTACTCTGCCCGAAATCTACAAAGAAAAGTTGCTAGCCTTCAAAGATAGCCGAATTACTAAAGACGGTGTGATCATCATCAAAGCGCAACAATACAGAACTCAGGAACAAAACCGGGAAGATGCGTTAGTACGCTTGAAAGAACTGATATTGGAAGCAACAAAGGTTCAAAAAGTAAGAAGAGCGACGAAGCCGACGCGAAGCTCGCAAAGAAAACGCTTAGAAAACAAAAAGCAGAGAAGTACAACTAAGCAACTAAGAGGAAGAGTGAGCTAACTGTTTCCTTTCCCATGGTGCCATCTCCACCATACTCGCTTTACCCCCACCGTTTCACGTGTACATATTCACTGTGGCTTTTTAAACGCGAGAATTAGCTTTATCAGCAACATGCGTTCTTCATTTGTGAGCAAACGACTGACTGCGGAGACATCTTCAGCCGACACCTGTGAAGCACCAGCAACATCTAATACCACATCCAGATCTGTCGCTTTCAATGTCCGAATGATCGAGCGATATTGTGACATCTTAATGTCTGCTTCGCCGCGCTCAATCCGCTGATAAGTTTTTAAACTCATTCCTGCACTAGCAGCCAGTTTTTCTTGTGACAAATTAGCTCGCTTCCTACGCTCGATGAGCGCCATGACAATCGGCTCTTGTGACATAAGCTTACTCCAACTAGACAGTTATGACCTATATTCAGCAAGAAGCAGACCATATTGACTTACCTACATTTACATAAGCCATTAAAGGCATATCATTCAATACTTAAAAATACCTTACGTTTCATAAACCTTTACGCACCGGTTATTGATATGTAATTAGGCTAATAAACTTGGTTTAACCCAGGATTAGGAAATATAAAAAATTGCAAATTGCGAACAAGAAAGACGTCGAGTTGGAAATTGCGAATCATTACAAATTAGCATTTCCTTGTATAAAACAGGCTTTAGATTCAAACACTACCCGTGCTGATATTATTGCAGTTCAGCACCGACTTCTTACCTACAAAGAAGTGTTACTACACGCTGATATGCTCGATACTAATGAGCTAAAACTGGCCTTTTCTGCGTTAAACTATAATGAAAAAAGCGTGGCGAAAGGCGGCATTGTCAATATCAATAACGTGATTAAAGAAATGGATGAGATAATCGAAAAGTACAGTAGAAAGACCAATGTAGTATTGATGTAGCCACGGACATCAAAGTATAGATATAGATCACTATCAAAAATTCAGTAATACAAAAGCAAAAAGTCGACGTCATATTTCTACGAAACGTCGACTTATTCAAACAATGTATATCTAACGCTTAACCGCTTTTCTAACACCAGCAATCAATATCAGCATACCAAGCAAACCATACGAAACACTGCCGCCGGAACCAGATGGCGTAAGGGAATTGATATACGCGGCACGCTTAGCATTGGTAGAGACAAACTTAGGTGTTTCATTGCCAGCAACTACACTATCAATCCAAGCTTCATAGTCAAGGATCTCGGTGAATACAGATGTCACTTTCACGCCGGAAGTTATACTACCGCCACCACAAGTTTCAGGGCCAAAACTGGTAATACCTACTTGTCGGTAGTCAGCACCATCCTTCCAATACACTGGCCCCCCTGAGTCGCCCTGGCATGTACCACCATATAGCCGAGTGAGCATACTATAATCACCAATAAAACAGAGTTGATTATCAGTTAACGCAGAACCATCTATAAAGGCTGAAGCACAAGTACTGTTATCCACATAGTTAAGTGGCGCTTTCTGTAATATCGTTGTGGAATCAAAACCAGAACGAGTATCACCATGCCCTACTGCGACGAAATCATTAACTGCGCTGCGATAAGAATCGTTCGACGGACGCTTAACC
The DNA here is from genome assembly GCF_054968605.1 of Pseudoalteromonas sp. G5_S1_14_S5. NCBI lineage: Bacteria > Pseudomonadati > Pseudomonadota > Gammaproteobacteria > Alteromonadales > Pseudoalteromonadaceae > Pseudoalteromonas > Pseudoalteromonas sp. G5_S1_14_S5. The sequence continues at coordinate 39,722 of NZ_JBQKUM010000026.1, forward strand.
ACATCATTCACTGAATCAATGTTCAATGCACTTTCAAGTTTTAAAACAGCAACGTCGTTACGTAGAAGATCACTTAGGTTATCTGAGTAATCACTTCGATAGTAAACTTCAACTACGCGCGATTTCTGGATATTACCATTAGGAAATTCAGACGTATCTTCAAGTTGCGGTACCACTGTTGTAAACAGCTGACCTTCTTCATTACCGTAAATACAGTGCGCGGCGGTCAGAATATGAGTCGGATCTAAAATGGTTGCGCCGCAATAGGCACCTGTTGAATACACACCATCGTAATCAATACGATCGATAAACAAACTCGCCATTGAAGGGAAATCGCTAACTGATGCATTGCTGCCATTAACAATATAAGGTGCCACGCCCGCATCAGGAGCCGGTTCAACCGCATTCTCTGTCGCCATAACACTTGATGAATAAATCAGCGGCGCTAAAAGACCTACAACGACTTTGTTTATAGGACTAATTGCTTGATTGAAATTCATAGATAACTCCTTGTAACACAAACAACTCATTTATAATACGAATAGTTCCCAACAATAACATGCTACGACTTTCAGTACAGCGTGTTTTTACAATCTCAACACGACATTTTTTTAAACATGTCAACGGAGAAGGACAGGATACTGATGGTCGAAGATCCAACCAAAACAGAAAAGCCTACCGTTAAACATCCCTAAAAAGAGAAGCTAACAATAGGCTTTAATTATTCTTTGTACGTTCTCTTACAAGAGACTAGCCACGGTAATAACGTTGAGGTACGAATGGCATTTTTTCTACTGTCATTGGTAGCTTCTTACCACGAACTTCAGCAAACACTTCTGTACCGATAGCAGCAAGATCAGTGCGTACATACGCCATTGAAACAGGCTTACCCGCGTTAGGGCCAGCAGTACCACTCGTTACCACACCTACTTTGTTTCCTTCCGCATCAAACAGTTCTGCACCTTCACGTACAGGAGCTTTAGTTTGTCCCACTAGGCCAACACGCTTACGTTGAACGTCTTTAGTTGCGATTTGTTCAAGGATGATATCAGCACCTGGGAAACCGCCAGCACGCTCACCGGCAGTGCGACGAACCTTTTGAATACCCCACAGAAGGCTAGCTTCTACTGGTGTTGTCGTTGTATCTAGATCGTGACCGTATAAGCAAAGACCACATTCAAGACGAAGTGAGTCACGCGCACCAAGGCCAATCCACTCTACTTCAGCTTCTGCCGCGAGTTTACGTGCTAAAGCTTCTGCATGATCGTTCGGTACAGAGATTTCGTAGCCATCTTCACCTGTGTAGCCACTGCGGCTTACTATGCATTCAACACCGTCAACATCAACTTTTTGAACGTCCATGAATAGCATGTCTGCAACACTTGGTTGGAAACGAGCAAGAACTTCAGCCGCTTTAGGGCCTTGAAGTGCTAATAGTGCACGGTCATCAATCACTTCCATCTCTACATCTGCAGGAAGGTGAGCGGTAAGATGGTCGATGTCTTGTGTTTTACAAGCTGCGTTAACAACAACAAATAGGTGATCGCCTAGGTTTGCAACCATAAGGTCATCCATGATGCCGCCCTGCTCATTAGTAAAGAACGCGTATCGCTGCTTACCAGCAGGAAGATCGATAATATCAACAGGAACTAGAGATTCTAAAACAGCGGCTGCGTTTTCACCGTGTAGGCGCAACTGCCCCATGTGAGAAACATCAAAAAGACCAGCAGCGTCACGAGTATGTAAGTGCTCTTTCTTTACACCTAGTGGATACTGAACTGGCATGTCGTAGCCAGCGAAAGGAACCATTTTTGCGCCCACTTCTACGTGAAGTGCGTGCAGAGGTGTTTTTAGTAGGTCTTGATTAGCGTGTTCTTGAGTCATTTTCTTCTCCATGAAGCGTTGCAGGCTTTCCAAAGTCGAGTCTGCCGCTTATATCTCTATTTAGAGTCGCCTCTAACGATACGGATTAACGTTAGAAACAGTAGATAGTAAAAAGTGATGTCTTTTATATAGGCTTATATCTTCAGCGTTATAAAATAAGATAGCTGTACAAAACCTCTACAACTCACCTTTTAAGAATTCACTTCAGTAAACTTCAATCAACATGAGTAAACCGTGTTCACTATAGTAAACAAGCCTGAGTCAGTTTTACACCCTTAACAAGATTAAAACAGCTCAAAATGTGACACTTAACAATTTAAAAACAATTTTCAATCGCATACAAAAACGCGATATTGATGCTTTTCACAGCAATATCGCGCCTTTTTGCAAACGTTACAAACAAAAGCAAACGTTTGCATTCACTATAAGAAATTCTAGTTTTGTTCACTTATTTTGCAGTCACCCATAAAATAAGTGCATCTTCTGTACTGGTGGAAATCAACATGTGCCCCATGTTTGCGTCGTAATACATGCTATCCCCTTCACTCATCGGTACAGGTTCATAGAATTCTGAATAGAACATCACATCACCGGAGATAACCATCAAGAATTCTTCACCATCGTGGCGAACCCAATCGTTATACTCTTCAAAGGTGCGTGCTCTCACTCGGCTTTTGAATGGCATCATCTTTTTATTGGAAAGCTCAGTCGCCAACAATTCATGCTCGTAAGTTGGTGTTGGATGAGGTTTACCCTGTCCTGCCTTAGTTAAGTCACGACGTCCCGTTGCAACTTTTTTCCTTGGTGGCTCAAAGAGTTGTGGCATGTCGATTTGTAAACCCATTGCCAGTTTCTGCATTGCTTGAAACGTTGGCGAAATTTGTTCGTTCTCAATCTTACTCAGCGTAGAGCGTGCTAAGCCGGTACGTTGGCTCGCCTCTTCTAACGTAATGCCTAACTTGCCGCGGATATCTTTAATACGATGACCAAGCTTCAGTGGCTCGATATTCTGATCTACCGTTTCCTTCGCTAGCGTTAAAGATGGGTACTCATCATAAATGTCTTCTGACATAGGTCCCTCATTCATTTATTACTTCCTGTCTAATAAATTCATTGTTGCATGAAGCGCTTTGTTGATTAAAGAGCACACAGAGAAATAAAGCGTGCTCCCTGTAGCAAATCTAGAAAAACTGTTTCCTATTGGAAATTTATGTTGAAAATTGATTTTATCGGAGCTATGTTATCGACTTGTTAGATGAAGAGATGCTACTTCAGCTTGCAGCAAATGATAGATTTAACATTTGCAAGGGCTGTTTTTTACCCGAAATTTTTGGGAACCAATTCGTGCTGCATTGACCCTACAACGATCGTTTTGATGCTATGGTCGTATAAATAACAATCAACGTACTATTTATACATCTATATAACGCAAACGATACCGATGCAGAAATCTAAGTAAGACCTAATGGACTATAAAAACAATCACCATTAGCTTAATGAAAGGTCTCGACAATGAACGCTTACCAAAACCATAGCTTAGACAGTTTTTTCTCTACGAACCTATCTGCGACTGACGACGCAGTATTTGCTGGAATCCAAGCAGAGAACACTCGTCAAAACGATCAAATCGAACTTATTGCTTCTGAAAACATCGTTTCTAAAGCAGTAATGCAAGCTCAAGGCACTTGCCTTACCAACAAATACGCAGAAGGCTACCCAGGACGTCGTTACTACGGTGGTTGTGAGCACGTAGATACAGTAGAAGCTATTGCGATTGAACGTGCAAAACAGCTATTCAAGTGTGAATACGCGAACGTACAACCTCACTCAGGTGCTCAAGCGAACGGTGCAGTTAAACTTGCCCTACTTCAACCTGGCGACACTATCCTAGGTATGTCTCTTGACGCTGGTGGTCACCTTACACACGGTGCACGCCCTGCTCTTTCAGGCAAATGGTTCAACGCAGTTCAATATGGCGTAGACCGCGAAACACTAGAGATCGATTACGAAGCGGTACGCGCTCAAGCGATCGAATGCCAACCAAAAATGATTATTGCTGGTGGTAGTGCTATCCCACGCGTTATCGACTTCGCTAAATTCCGCGAAATCGCTGACGAAGTTGGCGCTATTCTAATGGTAGATATGGCACACATCGCGGGTCTTATCGCGACAGGTGCTCACCCTAGCCCACTTCCACACGCACACGTTGTAACGACAACAACGCATAAAACACTTCGTGGCCCTCGTGGTGGTATGATTCTGACTAACCACGAAGACATAAATAAAAAGATCAACTCTGCAGTATTCCCTGGCTTACAAGGCGGCCCATTAATGCACGTAATTGCAGCTAAAGCTGTCGCATTTGGTGAAGCACTTGGCCCAGAATTTAATACTTATATTAATTCAGTGATCGATAACGCAAAAGTTCTTGCTGAAGTGTTGCAAACTCGTGGTTGCGACATTGTGACTGGCGGAACTGATACGCACCTAATGCTGGTTGACCTTCGCCCTAAGGGCTTGAAAGGTAACGTAACTGAAGAAGCATTAGAGCGTGCGGGCATCACATGTAACAAAAATGGCATACCATTCGACTCAGAGAAGCCTATGATTACTTCGGGTATTCGTTTAGGTACGCCAGCTGGAACCAGTCGTGGTTTTGGCACTGAAGAATTCAAACTTATCGGTGAATGGATCGGTGATGTTCTTGATGGCTTAGTTGAAAGCCCTGAAGGCAACGCTGAAGTTGAGCAACGTGTTCGCAAGCAAGTTAAAGAGCTTTGCAAACGCTTCCCTCTTTACCGTTAATCCGTTTTTAAGATTTAAATTAAAACCTCATAAATTTTTGGAGAATAAGCAATGGACAATACACTTAAGTTTGCAGACAGCCACGAGTGGGTAAAAGACAACGGTGACGGTACTGTAACTATTGGTATTTCTGAGCACGCTCAAGAGATGCTAGGTGACGTTGTGTTTGTTGACCTGCCTGAAACTGAAGACGAAATTGAAGCTGGCGAAAGCTTCTCTCTGGTTGAATCAGTTAAAGCTGCTTCTGATATCTACGCACCAATCTCTGGTGAAATCGTAGAAATCAACGAAGAACTAGAAGATAGCCCAGAGCTAATCAACGAAGAACCTTATGAAGGTGGTTGGATTGTTAAAGTGAAGATGTCTGATGCGTCTGAACTAGACAACCTTAAAGATGCGGAAGAATACCTAAGCTCTATCGAAGAAGACTAATAGGTAACCTCATTACGATAAAGCTGCTCTTGTGAGCAGCTTAATTTTAGGGGCTAGCTCACGGCTCCAGAGAGAAAGTAGAACGATATCATGACTGAATTACTTCAAAGCCAATTACTGAAAGACTTGGGTACACAAAACGAGTTTGTCGCTCGTCATAACGGCCCAAATAAAGCAGACCAGCAAAAAATGCTTGAGGCGATCAACGCGACTAGCCTAGACGCACTGATCGACGAAACGGTTCCTGCACAAATCCGTCTTGAAAAACCAATGACACTTGCTGCACCACTGAGCGAAAAGGACATGCTGACCTCTCTTAAAGAGATCGCTAACCTAAACCAAATGAAACGTACTTTCATTGGCCAGGGCTACTACAACACATTCACTCCAAACGTTATTCTACGTAACGTTTTAGAGAACCCAGGCTGGTACACAGCTTACACACCATACCAACCAGAGATTTCTCAAGGTCGCCTTGAGTCTCTGCTTAACTACCAACAAATGGTCATGGATCTGACGGGTATGGAAATCGCTAATGCGTCTCTTCTTGATGAAGCGACAGCGGCCGGCGAAGCAATGACACTGTGTAAGCGAGCTGGTAAAAGCAAGAGCAAAGTATTCTTCGTTGCTGACGATGTTCACCCTCAAACACTAGAAGTTGTTAAAACGCGTGCTGAGTACATCGGTTTTGAAGTAATGGTTGGTGCTCTTGAAACACTTCCAGAGCAAGACGTATTTGGTGCGTTAGTTCAATACCCTGGCACAACAGGCGAAGTTCGTGATCTAACAGACATCATTGCGAAAGCTCAAGCTAACAAAACACTAGTTACAGTTGCTACTGACTTACTTGCTTCTGCTTTACTTAAGCCTGCGGGCGAAATGGGCGCAGACGTAGTTATCGGTTCAGCACAACGTTTCGGTGTTCCTATGGGTTACGGCGGTCCGCACGCTGCATTCATGGGTACTCGTGAAAAGCACAAGCGAACAATGCCAGGTCGTGTAATCGGTGTTTCTATCGATACGCACGGTAACCAAGCATTACGTATGGCAATGCAAACTCGTGAGCAACATATCCGCCGCGAGAAAGCGACATCGAACATCTGTACAGCTCAAGCTCTGCTAGCAAACATGGCGTCTTTCTACGCGGTTTACCACGGTGCAGAAGGCCTACGTACTATTGCTCGTCGTACACACCACATGACAGCTATCCTAGCAGCCGGCCTGACTAAAGCGGGTTACGAGCTAACGAACAACAGCTTCTTCGATACCATCACAATCAACTCTGACGAGAAGACAGATGCACTGTATGCGAAAGCGCAAGCAGCAGACATTAACTTACGTCTACTTCCAGGTAAGATCGGTATCAGTTTAGACGAAACAACTACTGAAGATGATGTGAATGCCCTATTCGCTGTCTTCGACGTGAAAGAAGACGTTCAAGCACTTTCTTCTGCCATTGCATCAAACGAGTTTGCAGCAATTCCAGAAAGCTGCCGTCGTGAATCTGAGTTCCTTACTCACCCAGTATTCAACACGCACCACAGCGAAACGCAAATGATGCGTTACCTGAAACAGCTTGAGAACAAAGACTTCTCACTAACGCACGGCATGATCCCACTGGGCAGCTGTACGATGAAGCTGAACGCTGCTGCTGAGATGATCCCAGTAACATGGCCTGAGTTTGGTTCAATTCACCCATTCGCTCCTCTAGAGCAAGCGGCGGGTTACACAGCGCTAGCGAAAGATCTTAAAGAGAAGCTATGTGAAATCACCGGTTACGACGATTTCTCACTACAGCCTAACTCTGGTGCATCTGGTGAATACGCAGGCCTAATCGCGATTCAACGTTACCACGCAAGCCGCGGTGAAGCTCACCGTAACGTTTGTCTGATTCCAAGCTCAGCGCACGGTACTAACCCTGCTACAGCATCAATGGTTTCAATGAAGGTAGTGGTTGTTAAGTGTGATGAAGATGGCAACATCGACATGACAGACCTAGAAGCGAAAATCGAGAAACACAAAGACAACCTATCAAGCATCATGATCACTTACCCTTCTACGCACGGCGTATACGAAGAGCAAGTGAAAGAAGTGTGTGAACAAGTACACGCAGCGGGCGGTCAGGTTTACCTAGACGGCGCGAACATGAACGCTCAAGTAGGTCTAACTTCACCTGGCTTCATCGGTTCAGACGTATCTCACTTGAACCTACACAAAACATTCTGTATTCCACACGGTGGTGGCGGTCCGGGTATGGGTCCTATCGGCGTTAAATCGCACCTAGCACCTTTCCTACCGGGTCACATCGAAAACGGTGTACAAGGTTCTGACTACGCGGTATCAGCAGCAGATCTAGGTAGTGCTTCAATCCTACCTATCTCGTGGGCTTACATCGCAATGATGGGCGAACCTGGCCTAACAGACGCAACTAAAGTAGCGATTCTGAACGCGAACTACGTGATGGAAAAACTACGTCCTCACTACCCTGTTCTTTACCGTGGTACTAACGGCCGCGTAGCGCACGAATGTATTATCGATATTCGTCCGCTAAAAGAAGAGACAGGCATCAGCGAAGAAGATATTGCCAAACGTCTAATGGACTTCGGTTTCCACGCGCCTACTATGTCTTTCCCAGTTGCTGGCACGCTAATGGTTGAGCCTACTGAGTCTGAAGACCTAGAAGAGCTAGACCGTTTCTGTGAAGCGATGATCGCAATCCGCCATGAAATGGCAGCAGTGAAAAACGGTGAATGGCCACTAGACAACAACCCTCTAGTGAACGCACCTCACACTCAAGTTGACCTAGCTGGCGCAGAATGGGATCGCCCTTACTCTCGTGAACTTGGTTGTTTCCCATCGAAAGCAACGAAGAACTCGAAGTACTGGCCTACTGTTAACCGTGTAGACAACGTATACGGCGACCGTAACCTAATTTGTTCTTGCCCAAGCATCGATAACTACGAAGATTAATTCGTAGCGATGCTAAGCAGCGAAACATAAAAAAGGCGAACCAAACGGTTCGCCTTTTAGTTTTCTGATATTCGAGGTAAACAAATGCATTGACCTTACCGTAATGGAAAGGTTTAAGATGAAATGAATCCAATGATGAATGAGGAAACTATTATGGGATGTTGTAATAAAGCGCCAAAAGGTGGAGCCCCTCTTGGCTTACTTTTAAAAGTCACGCTTGGGATTGGTCTTTTTTGTTTCTGCTGGCGTTGTGGCAGTAGACGAGATGGACAGCGTTAGGTTTGCAGCTAGGAAGTAATGGTATGAACAAGATAGATAGCGCCAAGTTGATATTGGCGCCATAGTGTTTATTGGCTGTTTACCCTATTGGTTTACATGTTCCTAAAAACGTACTTTGATACTTATAGGATTCAATTACACCTTGCTCATCCGTAATAAAAGTATAGGTGCAACTGTCATTGAAGATCCTATATTCTGCCTCAATCACACCATCATCTTTAGACTTAATTTGGTAAGGTTCTCCCCACTGATCTAAAAGTTTATCTATATGATGCCCGGTCCAACTTTCACCAAAGTAGCTCTCAGTCACAAGTAAAGAACAACCACTTAGGACGAGCGCAAACACTAAACTCAGCAGTCTTAATTTCATAACGGTTAACCTAATCATTCATACGGATGCAAGGGTAACAATTAAATAATTAACATTAAAGATATAACGAGGGCGCATTAAATCCGTGTAGTAACCATCACAACCTATCCTTACCTCCGAGCAAGTGAAACTCTATAAATCCAATGCTTGACCCTATACGGTAAGGTGTTTATATTGTCGCCGCCCAAATGGGGCACATCCTAAAATGCACACCGGCCATCCTGCCCTCACTGGTGCGTTTATATTGGTGTTTTGAACTTCCATGCTAACAAAACTTCGTCCTTTTACTCGTGAATCGGGTGCGCTTATGCATCTTTCGATTCCAATCATTTTGACTCAAATAGCTACCCAAGCGATGGGATTTGTCGATACGACAATGGCTGGCCAAGTAAGCCCTGCCGATCTGGCCGCAATTGCACTTGGCACTAGCCTATGGATTCCTGTGTTGCTGTTGCTGCGTGGTGTGATTATGGCGTTAACGCCTGTAGTCGCTTTCCACCGAGGCGCACGTGATTTCCCAAGTATCTCTGTCGAGTTCTTCCAAATGGTATGGCTTGCAATAATTGCCAGCGTACTACTCATCGCTTACCTCGTAAGTGCCAAACCAATCTTAGAATGGATTGGCGTTGCATCAGAGATTATTCCTATCGGCAGTGACTATGCGTTTGCCCTAGCCTTTGGTGTGCCAGGTATTGCCCTGTTTTACACTTTGAATGGCTTCTGTGAAGGTATGAACAACACCAAAGTACCGATGATCATTTCGGTAATTGGTTTGTTGATTAATATTCCGGTCAACTACGTGCTTATCTACGGTAAGTTTGGTTTCCCTGAAATGGGTGCTGTGGGCTGTGGTTGGGCAACGAGTTTAGTGTATTGGCTAATGTCGGGTATGCTGTATTCCTACATTAAGGGTCATCATCATTACAAAACGATTATTAGCTTTACAGACGCGAAGCCAAAAGCAAAAGAGATGCTTCACCTTCTAAAGCTTGGTTTACCTATCGGTATGAACATCGCTGTGTGTGGCAGTATCTTTGCGGTTATCGCATTAATGATAGGCCGTATTGGTGCAGAGAACGTAGCAGCAGCGCAAATCGCTCTCAATATATCGAGCCTGACTTACGTGATCCCAATGAGTATCTCGTTTGGCATTACGATTCGTGTTGGTCACGCTTTGGGTGAAAAAGACGAACTTGGTGCGATTGAGCGCAGTAAAGTCGGTATTTTGGTGGCAGCATTGATCTCGTTGCTTTCGGTAGCGATGTTCCTACTGTTCCCGGAATTAATCATTAGGCTATACACGACAGACCCAGTAATCAGCGCAACGGCAGCGGTATTGCTTACCTTTACCGCTATGTACCAATTCAGTGACGCTCTGCAAACCTCTGCAAATGGTGCTCTGCGTGGCTATAAAGATACTAAGATCCCAATGATCTTAGCCATCGCTTCATACTGGGGCTTAGCGTTACCTATGGGCATGGTATTGGGCTTAACCGACTACGTGGTTCCAGCAATGGGCGAAGAAGGCTTTTGGATTGGCATTCTAACGGGCTTGAGTGTTTCAGCAGCTCTGATGCTCCTTCGCTTACGATACGTGATTAAGAAACGTGACTTGCCACCAGCAGATACGATCTGCGAAAAATTGAATTAAACCATTCAACTAATACAAAAAAGCGCGTTACTGCCCATTGGTAATACCGCGCTTTTTATTCTTTCTCTAAAAGCTAAGAATGCGTTTGTTTAACACTCAACATTCACAACACGAACCTTACACACCTTTCCGGAGGACATTGACTCGCATTAGAATGCCCAAAAGAGTCATGAATAAGCTTTCTATCAATAATACTGTGGGACGAATGAGACTATATACGGATCAACTCTAATTCAATTATTTGAGCTAAAGCATGAACGACCAAATAGAAGCTGCATATAGCTAACGAAAAGGCGAACCAATTTGGTTCGCCTTTTTTAAATAATCGAGCTTAACAAGTCGTTTTTATCGATTAATCGCCAGATATGAGCCTGCAGCAATCATTATTCCACCAGCGCTTTGATTTAAGCGTTTATGCGCGCGCGGGGTTTTCAGCAAAGCCACCATACGCCCTGCTCCCATTGCAATCAGCATTAATCCAGCCATTAGTGCAATAGAAGCTAATACAGAAACTAAGACGATATCTTGTGAGCGTAAAACCGTCAGATCAACAAACGTGGGTAAGAAAGAAATATAAAACAGAATCACTTTAGGGTTTGACTCAGAGAACAGAAAACCTTGCGCGAAACTAGTAAGTTCTGATTTCTGACTTTTTTTGGCCGCGTGCCCTGCCGAGCCTTGCACCTCAGGTAAGACCTTGAACATCTTGTACCCAAGGTAAATAAGGTAAGCTGCGCCGACATAACGAATGATCTCGAAAGCAAATGACCAGTTTTCCGCAATAGTTGCCAAGCCAAAACAAGCAAGCGCTAGATAAATAAGATCACTGCATATCATACCTAACGACAGGGAAATGCACTTGCGCCATCCATCGACCATTCCACGTGCCAAAATCGCAAATACACCTGGCCCCGGAGTAATGCCAAATATAAACATGGCAATAAAGAATGTAACCGCACCTTCAAACGACATGGGCTTGTTCTTATTCATAGCTCAACACAATATTATCTGAACGTAACATGCGAACTTAAAGGGAGTAAAGGAACTATTCATCGATTCTTTACTAACGGTACCAAGGCGTTTAAATTTCCTTTTATTATTAGCTTATACCAATCGTAGTAAATAACTGGTCATCCTAGCTTGTTAAAAACCTCGATAACTTCGTTAGGATTTTTGATTGTAGAATAACTACTTAGCAGAAAATCCTACCTTGTTCTCAAGCTTTTTCCTGCGCTATTCCTGAACACTTACTTGCTGTGATTGGTATTAGAATATTCACCTAATGACAGCCGTTCGCCAATGAACAACACTCAAAAGCCTTTATTACGAAAAAAGCGAACCGTATGGCTCGCTCTTAATATTTTAGCTTCAGTTGAAAAAACTGAACTAGTTCGCGATTGGTGACAGCAACTTAGGGTTTACGACTAAGTTTCTCACTCCGTGTGCGTGGTCTTCATTAAAATCGTTATCCTCACACCAGCTACCAACTGTTGCGATGCTCACTTTCGCCACTTGTGGTCTCACGCTCCATGTTACTTGGAATGGTGAGCCTTGCTCATTGTAGCCAGGTCCGGTAGTAGAGCCTGCATATTGAATCGCAGAGCCAGTATTTTGTGGAATGTTGGTCGCTTGGTGCAAACCGTTCACTTTAGAGTGTTTAGCTAGCTCTTCAAAATCGAGCGCATTGTCGTCGTTCACTAAGACGTAAACTTGGGTTTCTACACGCAACTGAGGGTTGGTAATCGCATCATTGAAACACGCCCCCAATGTTTCCCCAGGTCCCACTTGTGCGGTTGAGTAAACATAATGCACCTCGATAGTATCACCAGAATGAAGTGAACCATGGTCGCTCGGGCAAATATCCTGACCGAATGGCTTCAGCTCAGCCTCACTTAGGTTACCTGTGTATTTGAATCCACTCTGGAAACCTTTGCCGTCACCATTACCTGCATACTGGGTAAACTCGCCGCCTTTGTGCTCTGCATTTTTATGAAAGTGAATATTACATAAGTTCATCGCGGATGAATCTGGCGCATCAGAAAACAGACGCTCGTTAGTCCCTTCGTATGAACCTAGATCACGTGGTGCCTGCGGACCAAAACCTTTGCCTTGTGTATTTTCGGACAGTTGTGCCCTTTGTTCTGCGATAACGCTGTCTGAAACCGCCTCATGGCTAGCATCAGACGCACTCGCCTGTGTCGATAACATAATCATGGCGACGCTTAAAAACACACTTTTGTTTTTCATATCTCTTCCCTAGACTCTTATTTAACCTAACTGACTGTGTCACAACGGCATATTAATATGCTCACGAGTGAATACAAGGCATTGTCTTTGTAAGATTAGATTTCGATGCTTACTTTGGGAGAGTATTCAAACCCTTGGTACATATCACAAGAGCAATAGGGTTAAATACGGTGACTCCCTTCCATAACAAGTAAATAGCGAACTGCGCTGACGTACCCCTTACTCAACTCCAACTCTTATTGCGTTAGTGAGCAGAAACAAGACGTTACGTAATCATGACGAATTTACTGCCAGTCACCAAATTCAGGATCAAAAAAGGCGAACCCATTAGCTCGCCTATTTTTTAGTCGCGATTTTTAAAATCCAGCTATTGTGCTGGTCGCGTTCCTGAAGCAAATATTCCGAAAGTCATGACATTTAAAGCATCTGTCACCCCCTCTAATGATTTGACGACTTGCTTCGTTGGCCCGTTATTGAATATGTGGTTGCCCAAGCCTTTTTCGCTATGAACCTTAGCATGCTCCTCAGGGGCTTGTTTATCTGTCTCTTGGGTATTTTCATTCGCTTTAGGAGGTTCACTCAGCTCATGAGAAGCCGAACCTTCATCGCTATTGATATCACTGTCTTCTGGAGTAATAACGGAGCTGTCGTTAACGTTATCTGCGACAAGCTCAATGAGTGCTTCACTTGCCGTCTCATTAACCGCAGCCTCTTTAACACTGCTATCTAGCACTTTTCCATTACTTGGTGTGTTTTCGTCGGTTGAATTTTCACAGGTTGTCGCACAAGCGGATAAAAGCAACAGGCTAATAGTTATTGTGATTAATTTTCTGACCATGACGATTGGGACTGGATTAATACATTGTTCGATTGTAAATAAATTAGACCATAAGTTCCAGTTACACGCTTGTTTTGTCGTAACGAGATGTGTATATAATTACGTAATGCTCATAGACTCTTTGCTTTACGGAGTGTTACTTTAAGCTTAAATAGAGTAGCTGGTTTATGGATAGCACAATCCACCGACATCGACCTTCTAATAATTCGATACTTCAATTAGGTTACAATCAGGATCTCGTAGATACATTGAGGTGATCTTGTCCACCGCACCCGTTCGCTCTACAGGCCCTTCTTCGATGATCACACCTTTCCCGTTATTTGATCGAACACCTCATCAATGGGTGTGTTGGTAACGAAACATAAGTCCGCACTCCCGGCTTGGACATGCTTAGCCTCAGGCTCGATCTCTTTCCCTTGTTGATGGGGATTTATCTTTTGGTGGCCAAACGATAATGCCCAGCGTCCCTCTCCAAACTGTATAGGTTTCATTCCTAACACTCTCTGATAGAAATCTACTGTTATCTCGATATTTTTAACAGTTAATACAAGGTGAACTAGATGACTTACTTCCCTATATGATGGCTCTCCATGAATAATCGACTTCCTAGTTAAACCGTTCTACAAAAGCCCTGAATGTTTATCACTCATAATCTAGTGCTAAAAGAGTGACACAAGCATCTTATGCGTCTTTAAACCTCATTATTAACGAATAAAGAGAGTCCTTTTAAGCACTCCCTTTATTCGATTTTTCTATTTGATTAACGGGTTTACTTAGTTACACATCCCGTCAAATGTCCAATGCCAGTAACTCTGGAATGGATCTGATCCCCAGTTATCAACGTTGGCCGTAAAACGGTTACCCCAATACTGAACGGTAGCGCCTGCAGGATAGAAAATGTTTGAGCTCCACTCAGGAATATCAACACAAGAACCTTCTGGCTCTGGCTGTGGTTCAGGCAGTTCCAATAGACTGCTTACCGCTACATAAGCGTCCGTTGCCCCTTGTGCGCCAGATACCATTACGTAGATATCATCCCCTTGTATACCGCCAAAGCCACAATACTCGTAGTTATCCAAGTTGGTAGAAGAGCAATCAAAATCATTCAAGGATGCAGGGCGACCAATAGCAACATACAAATCAACGTTACCGTAACCATTGTAAGTTTGGATCCAAACATCGCTTTGAGAGCTGTTCTTTAGAACAAATTGCTGCTGATCGTTACCGCTGCTCAGCACAGGTGCAGGCAGATTAAACTCAAGAGCTTTGATGCCCGGTGTTGGTGGATTAGGGTTCGGATTCGGCTGACCGGAACCACAATCTTGAACATTAATTCCAACTTGGCTAAATGCAGTACGCACCGCTGATGCTTCGTAACCTAGCTTTTGCGCTGCCTTACAAACTCCATCTGCTCCAGCTTGGAAGTTAGATCTTGGCGTCCAGTAAAGTTGGTTAGCTGTTGCGTAAGCCATGAACGCTTTTTTAATGTCCCAACCGTTGCTGGTTGCTAAGTGGTAGAATGCTTTGTTGAAGATTCCTGAACTGTGGTGGACATCGATGCCATTGTAGTATTGGTTAACGTGATCGATAGACATACCATCTTGGCTAGGTTGAATGAAATAGCGCATCGCAGGACTGTATTTCATTACATGCTCGCCCATTTTCCAGTTAAATGTGCCATGAACATATTCACTTAAAGCTGCTGCTGCCACATCAGAGAATGACTCATTCATACCACCAGACTGACCACGGTACTCAAGGTTAGAGTTCTGTTCCGTAAAGCCATGGCTTACTTCATGCGCAATCACATCCCAGGTAGCCAATGGATACATAGACTGGTTGCCATCACCGAACGTCATCTGTTGACCGTCCCAGAACGCATTACCGTAGTTCGACCCGTAGTGCACACGCATCGTTAGTTTTTGCTGGATAGGACGAGTGTTCAACCACTCTTTATACATGTCGAAAACACGCTGGCCAAAGTAATGAGCATCGTTCATTGGCGCATATGCGCCGTTAATCGCACGATAGTCGTTGACGTTCCTACCGTAGTTACCATTACAGGCAAACTGGTGAACCTGACCGTAATCTTGGCGATTATTCATGTTCATGGTGACGACGTTTTGACTGTCCATCTGGCAATATGAATTAACTTGGAATCCACCATACTGGGTATTTGGGCCAAAGTAGTAGCGACCACTTTTTTGGTTACCACCAGGGCCTTCCGCTTCAATGAAAGCAATCCCTTCCCACTGATCAATTAATTCACCAGATTTTGCATCAACGAGCGTAATTGGGCGTGAAGGTGCCATACCTTGGGTTTGCAGGAAATCGACCTTATAGATTAGTCGAGCCTGTTGTTGGTCATCAAGCCAAATGAAAAGAGCAGCATTAGGGTTGCGCACTGTCATCACTGCAATGCCTTTATGCTGAGACTTGGCTATATCAATCGCCTGCTGCGCATTGATCATTGGCAAAGTAGAACCAATATCAGCTTCAATACCCGTTAACACTTCTCCATCAACGGCTTGAGCAATACCTCGTTGGGATAGAACAACAACGACTGAATGGCCGTAAACCGGCACCCCGTCATGAATCTGTTGCTTACGTAAGAGTGTTGTCTTGCCCGTCTCAACTCGACTTGCTTCTTGGTAACCAAGTGGTTGATTTACCAAACTAAAGCCCTGATTTTTTTGATTTAGAACGGTTGATAGATCGACATCGGAATAATTCACGACATTGGCAGCTTGAGAAGTAAACGCTATTGGGAATAGCATTAGCAAATGTGTACCACGCATACATCACCTTTATAACTTTGCTTTTGTAGATTCACTAAATGAATAAGACCACATCTTAACGATAGATTAGGCGCATGATTAAATGCACCTGGTTTTATATGTGATATTGATTCAAAAGATAACCTTTCACGAAATGAAAAATGAGAATGTAAGTCAAAAAAACCAATAAATACTTACACTTAGAAAAGCCTCAGTAAATAGATATAAAATATGAAGGGGTATCAAGTTTTGATGATTTCCTGAAATTTGATACTTCAAATTGCTACGAAATTAAGGGGCGATATTGATTTAAAATAGCAACGCCAACTCACCATCACAAAATTCAACGCTCCCATTATAAGGGAGCAATTAAAATAATGATGAGGTCTGTTGGCCATGAGTATGTTGGTTGAGGTGGGACTTAGCCTTTGGCTTTATTGAGTGTGTAAGTGATTATGTTATCGTCGTCTATATTTAACACCCAAGTGCTGTCACCGCTGGTAAAGTGAAATTCATACTTGGACGAAGTTGGTGTCAGGTTAGCGATGAACTCGGATAGTTGAGACTCATCTATACGAAAGCTCCCTTCCGAAGTATTGGTGTCTAAATCGTTATTTACTTCAATCTGTGTAGCTGAACTAGCCACGATATCTGGTAACCAGCCTCTATCAAACAAGCGACCTTGTTGAGCCAGCTAGTAAGTTACGTACTGGTCACTAACCACGTCAGAACACCTGCGGGAGACAACTACCGTAACAAGAGTGATTTTTAAATCACCCTGTCATTTAGAGTATGTTCAAACCAAACACGCCCTTTACGTCGAACAAAACAGCTTCCGTTTTCTCTCTCGAGACTCGCGTACCTTTGCGTAAAATATCAATCAGCTGTGATTTGTCATCTAACAATTCAGATCGTCGAGCTCTTATCGGCCTTAACATTTCCTGCAAGCACTCCTCTAATACCTTCTTAGTTTCTCCGTCCCCTAACCCGCCTCTGCGATAATGATCCTTTAACTCACTGACATACTTTGCGTCACTATGGAACGCATCAAGATACGTAAACACGATATTCCCTTCCACTTGGCCAGGATCTTCAATTTTTAAATGGTTTGGATCGGTATACATGGACTTCACCGCCGTTCGAATCTCTTTCTCAGTCGCACCTAGGTTAATCGCGTTACCCATCGACTTAGACATCTTGTTTTTCCCATCCGTACTCGGAAGGCGTGATGCATTACTCAGAAGCGGCTTACATTCGTTCAAAATAGATTTACCAGCGAGTGAGTTTAGCTTTCGAACAATCTCGTTTGTTTGCTCTATCATTGGCAGTTGATCATCACCAACCGGGACTAACGTCGCATTGAACGCCGTAATATCAGCTGCCTGAAATATAGGATAAGTAAAAAAGCCTGCAGGAATAGAACGGCCGAACGCCTTGTTTTGAATTTCACTTTTGACCGTAGGATTGCGCTCTAAGCGCGCTATAGATACAAGGTTACTGTAAAACATGGTCAGTTCAGCCAATGCTGGTAGCTGAGATTGAAGGCAAATCGTCGTTTTAGCTGGATCGATGCCCACAGCTAAGTAATCGGCAACGACATTGAGAATATTTGAAGATACCTTTACGGGGTTATGCGCGTTATCAGTCAAGCCCTGCATGTCGGCAACCAATATTGTTTGGTCGTGATCATGTTGTAAAGATACACGTTGTTTTAAAGATCCTACGTAATGTCCTAAATGCAAAGGACCTGTCGCGCGGTCGCCGGTAAGAATAATTTCTGATTTATTATTGTTTTGATTTGTTTTCATTAAGTATCTCCAAGTTAAAAAGGCTACTGGAGATATAAAGAGAGGACAATCTTGATGACATTCTTAGCTACCTTCCAGCAGCGTAAGAATGTGAGTATTCCGTGCTGCTCTAGAGAGAGCACCACCAGAAGAAAGCTGAAGTTGAAGCGGGATTAAATTTCATCTTTAAAACGTACCAATATTATTGGCTAACGACAAGCCATTTTATTAATTCAATTTAAGTTACTGTATTAATTGAACAATTGACAAATCTAAAAGCATGACTTGGCGAGCATCGGAGTAAATTTTTTAATCAACGGTCTGCGCAACTAAGCTGACGACTTAGCAAGGTACGCTGCCATTTCTTGCTCAGGCACCATGCCTCCACCCGTAGCCCAAACGAGATGTGTGCTGTTGGCTAGTGTCGTATCGTCGATACCGAATCTCGTCAGATACTCACTATTGTGTTCTACATGGATCGCCCCCGACATGCCCGCTAAAGCAGAGGGTTCTAGCTTGATACCTTCTGCTAGATTCAACTCACCTAACAGCTGATACATGCGCTCATCCGTTAATGTGTAGTAACCATCTAACAAACGCTCCATCGCTCTACCAACAAAGCCTGACGCGCGGCCTACGGCTAACCCATCAGCTGCTGTAAGGTTATCAATACCTAGATCTTGCACGGCAATCTCGTCATGTAACCCGGTGTGAACACCTAATAACATGCAAGGCGAATGCGTCGGCTCTGCAAAGATACAGTGAACATGGTCGCCAAACGCCATCTTCAAACCAAACGCTACACCACCAGGGCCGCCACCTACGCCACACGGTAAGTAGACAAACAACGGATGCGCTTTATCGACGACAATCTGTTGCTGCTCAAATTGCTGCTTCAGCCTTTCTCCAGCAACGGAATAACCAAGGAACAGTGTTTTCGAGTTTTCATCATCAATGAAGAAACAACTCAGGTCTTGCTCTGCCTCTTTCCGTCCTTGTTCGACCGCGACGCCGTAATCTTGCTCATACTCAACCACATTTACGCCATGTTCGCGCAGTTTGTTCTTCTTCCACTCTCTCGCATCAGCAGACATATGAACCGATACGGAAAAGCCGAGTTTCGCGCTCATAATACCAATCGACATACCTAGGTTGCCTGTAGAGCCTACCGCAATGCTGTATTGTTTAAAGAAGTCTCGAAATTCAGGCTCTAAAAGTTTGCTGTAATCATCGCTTTCACTCAGCAACCCAGCTTCAACCGCGAGTTTCTCGGCGTGAGTCAGTACCTCATAGATACCGCCACGGGCTTTGATTGATCCAGAGATGGGCAAGTGACTGTCTTTCTTCATCATCAACCGCCCTTTTATCGGCAATTGATAATGTGCCTCCAATGCTGTTTTCATCGATGGAATATCAACAAGCTCAGATTCAATTATGCCATTAGATATTTGAGTTTCAGGAAATGCTTTTGCTAGATAAGGGGCGAATCGTTGTAAACGTAGACTCGCATCAAGAATGTCTTTCTCATCCAAGCCTACATAAGGTAACCCTTGGTCTAGTGTTGTGACATTTGGGTTAAACCAAACCACCTCTTCGAGCGCCATAAGCTTATTTAGTAATGGAAAGTTACTGGTGAGGTTATTTAGATTCAGTTCAATCATGGGCTACCTTCTCTGGTATTGAGCGTTCTGCGCTATTTCAATCACTTGATGTGCAGCCTATTAGAGCTGTAATCAAGAAATGATGCAATAACCTAAGCTTGCGCGCAACCTCACTGGATGGTATTTCTCTTTCTATACCCTTGAGGCGACAGTTCTGATGTATTCACTTGGTGACAGACCAAACTTACACTTAAAGCGCTGACTAAAACGCCCTTCAGACTGGTAACCACAAGATTGAGCGAGCATCGTGACATTCTGTTGGCCATTTTGCATAAGATACAATGCATGGCTCAAACGCACTTCCGCTAACAATTCACGATACTGCATGCCTTCGAGTTTGAGCTTACGGATTAACGTCGCACGACTCATTGCAAAACGTTCTGCAACATCTTCTAAAGGGTGTTTCTCGTCTGGTGAGTGAGAAAGGTAATGACTGAGCTTTTGGTAGAAAGAGACGTTAGAACTTGTAAACAACCGATGTCAGACACCTTTCTCTGCTAGTTGTTGATACAAACCTTGCAACCAAAATTGCTGTGTTGTATCACTCATGCTTTGATGGTCAAACGTGAACAGTGCGTTCAAAGAGTCTTGCAAGTTACGATCTACTGCCACACTAGGCAAATCGGATGCATTCGAGTTCTTTTCACTCAGCTCGAGCATCGCCTGATTAGGTTGAAAATGAAAGCTGAAAACACGAGATAGGAAACGCCCTTTCTGTGGCATATTCTCAAAACTCAGTGATACCGAAGCCTCACACAACAACAAATCAGAATGAGTAAGCTCTGCTGCCCAGTCTTTCCAAAATAAACGCTTACTACCTGTGATGATTTGAATAATACTGGGGGATTTATCGGAGGGTGAAAATAACACCTATAAAACAATAGCTTACAACAAAATCAACTGAGAAATGGCGACAAGATGGCGATAATTTTATTGTCCCATGTAACCACTCGATATCTGATATTTGATGTGCTCTAACATCAATTAGGATAGTTAATATGAGGCCTGATAAAAGGATTCATTTGTCGTTTTCCAGTTACAAACATTTGAAACTCATTTTTG